>JAMOUF010000091.1 GCA_027068245.1 Campylobacterales bacterium
GCAACTGCTCCTCGTCGCTCAAATCGGCTTCAAGCAGCCAGTCGAAAAACCCCCTGTCGAAAACGACGGCCATCTTGACTATCTCGGCCACGCCTGCGGCGAACTCCCTTTTTGGAAGGGTTTTTAGAAAATGGGTGTCTATGTATACGGCTCTTGGCTGATGGAAAGAGCCTATGAGGTTTTTGCCAAACCTGTTGTTGATACCGGTTTTACCACCTACACTGGCGTCAACCTGGCTTAAAAGGGTGGTAGGAACCTGGATAAAGTCTATGCCTCTTTGGTATATGCTGGCCGCAAATCCCGTCATATCCCCGATAACCCCTCCGCCAAAGGCTATAAGAGTAGATTTTCGATCAAGCTTGTGGTCAAAAAGCCTATCGAGCAAAAAGTTCAGGCTCTCGAAGTTCTTATACTCCTCCCCATCCGGAAGGGTTATAATATAGAGTTCCTTTGCCTTGATTTTTGGCAGAAGATAGTTTAGATGAAGTCCTCCCACCTTGGGGTTGGTGACAACGGCACACTTTCCCTCTACCTCGATTTTTTCAATAGGTTCTATAAATATTTTATAACTTCTGTCATCCTCTTTTTTCAGTTCTATATCAACAACCATAATTTCCCCGTTTTTTCAAAAATTATACTTAAAACCCGCTTAAAAACTTCTAACTTTGAGGCAGGTATATCTGATGAAACCTATCGAGCTTGTAATAGAGCCTGTAAGGATCGATGCAAAAGATATTATAAGGGTTCGCATTAACAATCTCTTTGGTAAATGGAAAGGCCAAAAAGAGGTTCTCCCTCTTCTTCAGCTCTTTTATGATATTGCCTCTGATTTTATAGATATTGAGGTTTTTGGAAAAAATGCTCGAGAGATTTTCGAAATGCTCCACAATAGCCGCCACCTCCTCTTTATTCTCATCCTCGGCACTCTCGTATAAAGATATGGATAGATTTAACTGAATGGCTATGTCAAAAAGAGTTGAGGAGATGTTTTCAAGTGTCTTATCCGGCTTTACTATCAAAGCCAGCTCCCCGGTTTTTGTGAAAGTTGATTCGGATATGGCTAAAACCGGAATATTTAAATCATAGAGGTATTTTCTAAAAGGCTTTTTTAAAAATTCTGATTTATGGATTATAAACAGTCCCACTCTGGAGCTTTTTAGATCCTGCTCGATAATCTTTTTTCTGTTTTCGTAACTGTAATCGATGTAAACCTCTATATCTTTTGAGTCATAGCTCTTAATCATATTCAAAACTTTGAAATCGTTTGGGTTTACCACCCTTATCATAAGCCTTTTGTCGTTCAATTTCTTATGCGAATAAATAGCTTCCAACACCAGTTTTTTAATCTCTTTCGAGCTTAAACTCTCCATATCGATAAAAAGATAGCTGTCAACCCCGTACGGCCTTGGAAACTGCCCGATCTCCCGTTTGATGGATTTGAATATCTGTTTTAAAACCTCCGGCTCGCCTATCAAAAGCAGTATGTCGTTTGGATAGATCATAATGTTTGAGTGAGGAAGCAAAAGCTTGTTGTTTCTATAAATTGCCGCTATCTTCCATTTGTTCTGCTCTATAGTCCCAATATGCCTGTAGACATAGCTGCTGCCAAAAGGGACCAGCACCTCCATAATCTCACCCTGCTGCAGGCCTACGTTTTGGGCGATTTTTGGCACATCCGGCAGATAGTCGTATAATCTGTTCGCCAAAATCTCGTTTGCGTCCACCTTGATGTAATTTTTATCCTCTATTTTCAGATCCCACCTGTCATAAAGGACGATGGAGGCGTTTTTGTTGATCTTGCGTATGTTTTCATAGGCTGCGAGGGTGTCGAACTTGTTTCCAAGGACTATGATTATCTGCTTGTAGTTTCTCGAAAAGAGTTTGGAGAGTTTGGCAAAACTGGTGGGATCGAAATGGTAAAAGTAAAATCTCTCCTTCACCTCATCCGGTTTCAAATCCTCGTCCATATAAACGATATGGTATGTGTTGGAGGTTAGATCATCTTCAAGTATTCTGTTTATGAAATGTTTTGCTACAATACCGTCAGCTAAAACTAAAACATTTCTGTTTTGCAAAGAGCGCCTTTTTTTAGATTTATTATATCAAAAGGAGATTAGTGGAATTTAAAGTTGAGGCCACATCCGGCAAAGCCAGGGCCTGCACCATAAAAACGGCCCACTCCACCATACAGACACCGGTGTTTATGCCCGTAGGAACAGCTGCCAGCGTAAAAAGCCTTGACAGCCTTGATCTAACTAAACTGCTCGATACGAAAATCATCCTCGCAAACACCTACCATCTCTACCTAAGGCCAGGAGATGAGGTTATAAAGGAGTTCGGCGGCCTTCATAAATTCGCCAACTATCCCAACAGTTTCCTGACAGACAGCGGCGGTTTCCAGGCCTTTAGCCTAAGCGATATAAGCAGGGCCGACGAGAACGGCATAGAGTTCAAAAGCCACATAGACGGCAGCCGCCACTACTTCACCCCCCAAAAGGTTCTCGACATCCAGTATAATCTAAATAGCGACATTATGATGATTTTGGACGACCTTGTAGCCCTGCCGGCTACCAAAGAGAGGCTGGAGCTATCTGTCAAAAGAACCACGAAATGGGCCAGGGAGTCTATAGAGTATCACAAAATGATGCAGTCAAAAGGCATAGGAGCAAATCAGAATATTTTTGCCATCATCCAGGGTGGGACGGACAAAAAATACCGCCAAATCAGCGCACAGGAGCTTACCGCGATGGATTTCGACGGGTTTGCCATAGGAGGCCTGAGTGTTGGAGAGGAGAATGAAGTTATGTATGAGACCGTAGAGTGGACGGAGCGCTTTATGCCAAAGGATAAGCCAAGATACCTGATGGGTGTTGGGACGCCCGAGGATTTGGTGGAGTGTATAGACAGAGGCGTGGATATGTTCGACTGCGTCATGCCTACCAGAAACGCCAGAAACGGAACGCTTTTTACATCCTTTGGCAGACTCAACATCAAATCCTCCAGATATAAAAGAGAGAAAGGGCCCATAGACGAGAGGTGCGGATGCCATACCTGCCAAAACTACTCAAAAGGTTATATCCACCACCTTTTCAAAGCAAGAGAGATAACGTACTACAGGCTCGCATCCATTCACAACCTGCACTACTATCTCAATTTGATGAAAGAGGCCAGAGAGGCTATAATTAACGATAGATATAAAGAGTTCAAAGAGCAGTTTTACAGGAGAAGAGGATGAGACTTGGAGTAAACATAGACCATATAGCCGTTTTACGGGAGGCCAGAAAGATAAACGACCCGGACCCGCTCGATGCTCTTGGCATAGTAAAAAGGGCTGGAGCGGATCAGATAACGATACATCTAAGAGAGGATAGACGGCATATTAACGACTGGGACGCCAAAAGAGTCGTGGAAAACTCCCCACTGCCGGTAAACATCGAGTGCTCTATAGACGATGAGATTATAGATATAATTTGCCGCTTAAAGCCCCACAGAGCCACTCTGGTCCCGGAAAAAAGAGAGGAGGTAACCACAGAGGGCGGACTGGATGTTATAAAAAACTTTGACAAAATAGTCCAGGTAACCCAAAAGCTTAAAGAGAGCGAGATAGATGTATCATACTTTATAGATCCCCACTTTGAGATCGTAGCCGCCGCGGCAGACGCCGGAGCCGATATGGTGGAACTTCATACAGGGGAGTTTGCCAACATCTTTGCTATGCTCTACACCAACCTTCCTCACACGCCCCACTCTATAAAAGAGCTGGAACTACCCAGAGCCCAGCTAAAAGAGATGCTATCAAGAGCGATTGGAGATCTTGAAAATTCCGCCATCTATTCGGCAAAAGCCGGATTGCTGGTGGCCGCCGGACATGGGCTAAACTATCAAAATGTGGAAGTGATCACGAAAATACCGAACCTTGAAGAGCTCAACATCGGTCAAAGCATAGTAGCCGCCAGTGTTTGGGAAGGGCTTGAGAGTGCGGTAAGGAGAATGAAAGAGCTCATTGATGGATAAAAAGGTTGTAGCCGTAACGATCGGTGATATCAACTCTATATCTGCAGAGATCATACTAAGAGGGCACGATACTATAAAGGAGTTCTGCCTGCCTCTTTATTTTACCAACTACAAAATGCTCTCAAAGGCGGCCAAAGCTTTAAACCTGCCGATACCAAAAGATATCGAGATAGAGTATATCAGCGGCGATTTCAAGATAAAGCCCGGCAAAATAAGTAAAAAAAGCGGTCTTTACAGTTTTAGATCATTCAAAAAGGCGGTGCAGTTCACAAAAGCCGGTATAACCGATGCCATTGTTACCCTTCCTATCAACAAACTGGCCTGGCAAAAGGCAGGGATTCCATACAAAGGGCATACCGACGCTTTAAGGGATTTTTTTAAAAAAGAGGCCATTATGATGCTTGGAAGCGATGGTCTCTATGTTGCTTTGTATACGGAGCATATCCCGTTAAAAGATGTTCCAACAAAGATAAAAAAAGGAAAACTTGAAAAATTTTTGTTAAACCTGTCAAAATCGTTAAAAACACAAAAAATAGGTGTCCTTGGGCTAAACCCCCACGCAGGAGACGGGGGAGTTTTGGGAGATGAGGAGCGTGTCATAGAAAAAGCGATAAAATCCGCGAACAAAAAAATGGGAAAAGAGCTTTTTTTTGGGCCGATAGTTCCCGATATCGCCTTTACGCCATATATGCTAAAAAATTTCGACACATTTGTCGCCATGTATCACGACCAGGGTTTGGCCCCACTAAAAGCGCTGAAGTTCGATGAGGCCATAAACGTCTCTTTGAACCTTCCCATAATCAGAACGAGCGTCGACCACGGAACAGCCTTCGACATAGCCTACAAACCGGTTCCCAAAAGCCTGAAAAGCTACATAAACGCGGTAAAATACGCTATAGATGCCTCTTGAGAGATTCCACTTTCTGTTTCAGGCGTCCCTCTTTTGAGGGCCTTATGTCGAATTTAACCACACTGTAGACCCGCCCAACGCCCATCTCTTCCAAAGCCTTATACATCTTTGGAATCAAATCGGTAAGCTCTTTTATATCTTCAGCCTCCACGATGGTAGCCATGGGAGTGAGCTGATACTCAAGGCCGCTGTTTTGTATGACTTTCAAAACCTCTGCCACGTACCGGCTCTTACTCTCGCCCACATCGGTGGGAAACATGGCTATCTCCATCAAAACGCTCATTCAGCAGCCTCCACTATATCTGCGGCAAATGTATAAACCGCAGCGTTATAAAGACTAAGAATATAGATAAATATAAGCAATAGGGGCAGCAATACAATAGTCAGGCTCAAAAACAGTACGATAAAAGCAGCCGCCATAAGTATCAAAGACCATACAAAGATCAAAATAAAATACTCTTTGTTAAAACACTTTTTCCACAAAGTTGGCGAAAACAGCAAAAAGCCCCTTTTAAAAGCCTCATTAAACCCTTCAGCTCTCATAATAAGCCCAAGAACAGCCGGAAAAAAGTAAAACAGCACCATAACGATCAGCAGCAATACCATTGAGGGTATAGAGGTAAATACCATACTCTGTATGGAAGCTTGAACCATAGCGCCGTTTTGCAGCTGCTCCACGTCAAAGTTTGAGGAGGAGGCGATAGATACGCCAAAAAGCATCACAAAAAGAAGGCTTATCAAAAAGAGCGCCAAAAATCCGCCGGCGGCCTCTTGAAGATACTGGGTAAAAAACTCCCCTATTCTTGTCTTCGCAGCTATCTGTTCTATCTGCTCTACGCTGTTTACCGATCTTACGGCTCTGGAAAAGTAGATCTGTATGCTTAAAGTGGCTATCTGATATGCAAAGATAAAGAGCATACCGATTACTGGAATCATCCCAAATATATAAAGTAGGGCCAAAATACCTATGGCACCGAAATTGAGGGCGTAATTTCCCTTAAAAAAGCCCCAGGCAAGCATCATTGCCGTTTTATTGCTCTTTTGCATAACATCTCCTTTAGCATCCGCTTTTTTTAATTTTATCCGCCTCTTCGATCAAAAACCTTTTGCGGTTTTTCTCTATCTTTTTCAGCGAGGCTTCATACAGGTCTATATCCAGTACGGAAGATAACCTCAACAGATAGTGCAGCACGTCTGCCATCTCCTCGCCGATGGCCTCTTTTTCCTTCTCATTAAACTCCTGCGGCTCCCTGTCGCACCACTGGAAATGCTCCATAAGCTCACCAGCCTCTATACCAACGCTCATAGCCAAATTTTTTGGCCTGTGATATTTTTGCCACCCGCGCTCTTTTATAAATTTATCCAAAAGAGCCTGAAGTTCATATAAACTACCCTTCAAAATTGGCCCTCTCTTTCAGTTTTCTGTATACCTTCTCGAAATCTGCGCTGTAGACCCTGGTATTTGCCACGGTTGTCATAAAGTTGGTATCTCTTTGCCACCTGGGAACCAGATGCATATGTATATGCTCCGCAATTCCGGCACCCGCCGCGGCCCCAAGGTTCATACCTATATTTACCCCCTCGGCGCCCAGTGCCTCTTTCAACAGCGCCACGCCCCGTTTGGCATGCCGGTTCATTCGCAGCCATATATCATCGTTCAGATTTTCCAGTGACTGGGTATGAAGGTGCGGTATTATCATAAAGTGGCCCGGCGTATAGGGGTAGCGGTTCATTACGATAAAACACTCCTCGTCTCTAAAGAGCACATGATTTTTCTCATCCTCTTCGGGATGTTTGGATATATGGCAAAATACACACCCTTTTATCCGCTTTTTTTCCACGTATTCGCTTCTCCAGGGAGCATACAAAATCTTGAACATATCAAACCTTTATCAGTTGTGGAAACAGGTATATTATAACCAAAACCACTATCTGTATAACTATAAACGGAACCACGCCTCTGTATATATCGGCCGTGGATACCAGGTTTTTCGCACTCCCTTTTAGGTAAAAGAGGCTAAAGCCAAAGGGAGGTGTCAAAAATGATGCCTGGAGGTTGAGAGCCACCATCACGCCAAACCAGACAGGGTCTATACCAAAATGGGCCAAAATCGGCACGAACATTGGAATTACCACGAAACTAATCTCTACGAAATCTATAAAAAAACCAAGTATAAAGACTGTCAGCATAGATATAAGGATAAACCGATCCGGATCGGCAATTTGAAAGCTGAAAAACTCCCTTACAAGCTCCTCTCCGCCAATCGAATTGAATACCAGGCTAAAAGCCGTCGCGCCGATTAGGATGGTAAATATCATTGCCGTAAGCTTGACGCTTTCCAAGAGCACATATTTTACCATCTCAAAATTGAGGCTTTTTGAAAAATAGCTTAAAGCAAAAGCACCCACAACGCCAAAAGCAGCAGATTCCGTGGGCGTGGCGATACCGGCGAATATCGAGCCAAGCACCGTAAATATAAGCAGCGTAGCCGGAACCAAAGAGTAGAGTATCTCTTTTATGGAGGGTCTCTTTTCAAGTTTTACCGGAGGCGCCGATTTGGGATTTAAAAACGCCCTCAGCATTATGTAGAGTATATAAAAAAATACCAGTAAAAGCCCCGGCACAACGGCACTTTTAAAAAGTTCCCCCACGCTGACTCCCAGCACGTCACCAAGCACTATCAAAACGATCGAAGGAGGAATTATCTGGCCCAGTGTCCCGCTGGCGGCGATGGTGCCGCTGGCAAGAGCCCTGTCATAACCGTGCTTTATCATAATAGGCAGCGTTATAACGCTCATCATCACCACACTGGCCCCGACAATTCCGGTGGCGGCGGCCAAAATGGCTCCGACCGTAACCACTCCCACCGCCAGACCGCCGGGAATTTTTCCAAACAGGGCCCCTATGTTTTCCAGCAAGGCTTTGGCTATCTCGCTTCTTTCCAAAATCAATCCCATAAGGATAAAAAGCGGCACGGCCATAAGCGTAAAGTTTTGCATAATGCCATAGATTCTCATAGGCAGCATCTCGAACAAAGAGAGGCTCAAATCCACATCCATCACGGCAAAAAGCACCGCCACCTCGGCGAAAACAAAAGCGACTCTAAATCCCATTAGCAACAGCATCAGTGCAGATAAAAATATCAGCAGTGCCGGATGAACCCAGAAAAAAAGCTCGCTGTTCGCCAAAAAGGCAACCAGGGCGAAAACCGCCAAGCCTGCCGCCAAAGCCCATCTTACATCCACCCTCTCTTTCAGTTTCACCAACTCGCTGAAGGATTGCAAAAAGAGCAAAAAGGCAAAAAGTGGTATAAGTGCTTTTATCAGATATCTGCAGCAAAGTCCTCCGGGATCGCTCGAGCCCTCATGCTGAAAAAAACTTTGAAGGGTAAAGTCAAAACCGTAATAGAGCAGTATAAGCGTAAACGGAGCTATAAGGAGCAGATTGTCGAAGAAGTCTATATAATCTTTAATCTTTTTTGGGAATCTGTCGTAAAATATATCCACCCTTACATGTTTGTTGTGTTTAAGAGCGTATGCGCCGCTTAGCAAAAATGTCATATCGAAAAGATGCCACTCCAGCTCCTGAAGGGCTATGGAGCCCGAGTGAAACAGATAGCGCATCAAAGCGTCGAAAAAGACCAGAAGGGCCAGCAGCAAAAGGGAGGCCGCCGAGATTTTGGCGAAAAAAGATGTGATTTTGTCTATGTAAAAAGAGATTTTAATCATCTTTTTCAAACTTCCTTCTAAAGTAGAGTTCAAAACCCTTTTGCAGGGCCACGACAACGAAAACCAGAGCCACAACGGCCATAAACTCTATAAAAAACTGCTCCATAACTATCCTTTACATATAAGCCGGGGCGTCGTTGCTAAACAGGATCAAATCGCCCGCTTTCGTATTTTTTGCCAAAACATCCTGAAGTTTTTCCTTATCATCCAAAATTATTTTTGGCTTGGATATATTCTTGCTTAAAATTTCCCTGTTGATTTTACCGGTGATTACAACCATATCGAAAACCTCGTCTATCTTTTTGGCAAGCTTCTCGTTAGCCTCATCCGTGCTCTCCATAATACCCGGCGTAACCACTATTTTTCTGCCCTTGTAATCTTTTACCAGCTCGTATGAGGCTATCATCCCCTCCAGGTTTCCGTTGAAACTGTCGTCTATTATAGTTTTACCGCCAGCCTCTATCTTTTGCAGCCTATGCTCAATGGATTTTAGTTTCGCAACTCTTTTTTTTATCTCCTCAAGCTCTATTCCAAGCTCCTTTGCGACCAGTATGGCAGCTGCGATATTCAAAGCGTTGAAATCTCCCAGTATGGGAGCTTTGAAACTATGCAAACGCCCATCAATATCCATATCGAACTTAACTCCATCGAGGTTGGCTTTTATATTTTTGATATTTTTGCCAAACTTTATGAACTCATCTCTTGGCTTTATATCTATACCGTCCCAGATAAAAGCTTTTTTGAGCCTGTTTGATTTTATTAGCTCGAGCTTCGTCAAAATTATGTTTTGCAGCGTTTTAAAATACTCCAGATGCTGCTCGCCCACTTTCGCCACCACGGCGTAATGTGGATTTAAAAAAGAGGATATCTGTGCGATATCGCCTCTTTGTCTGGCTCCAGCCTCCACAATATAGAGCCCGCACTCTTTTGGAAGCTTTTCGTTGATATCTTTTAAAATCCCGGCCAGCGTATTTACGCTCCTTGGGGTTTTATAAGCGTTAAAATCATCCTTAACCAGCTGATAGATGAAGTTTTTTATACTCGTCTTTCCATAACTTGCCGTAACCGCCACTATCAGAGGGTCTATCTCTTCCAACCTCTTTTTGGCCTCGTTTTTATACCCCATAAACAGCATCTTCTCCAAAAGATTGGATATCAAAAGGGCCAAAACCAGAGGCAGAAGCGTTGGCAAAAGAGAGAGGTTGAATTTAAAAAAGGCTACTGCATCCAAAAAGAGCGTTATAAAGGCAAGTATGAGAAAAAACCGTTTTACTCTTGAAGTAAATACAAGTTTTTTGTCAAGTTTTCTTTGCCATAGATATAGAGCCGCGCCATAGAGTATATCCAACGCCCAGACATACTCTCTCAACGCATAGTACGCAAAAAGCGGGGTCAAAAAGAGAAAAATATGCATATATGGATTATGGTGATGCAACACTATCCGGATAAACCTGTAGTTGTACCACTGCAGGTTCAATATCAGATAATATCCAAGCATCATAACGAAGATTAGATGAAAAAGAATGTATATCATTTTACTATCCTAAAATCATTAAAAGCGGGTACCTCTTCAATCTCCTCTATCAATATCTCGTCTACCCGTGCCAGCGGCGGGCCCTTTTTTACAGCTTCTAAAAACTTTTCAAACTGCATCTCGTCATCGAATGAGGCCACGATTTCCACGCTGCCGTCATCGAGGTTTCTTACATATCCCCTTACGCCAAGCCTGTCGGCCACATCTTTGGTAAATTTTCTAAACCATACCCCCTGAACCCTGCCGATCATTTTAAACCTGTAACTTTTCATACTCTTCCTTAACCTTTTTTTCTATTTCCAAACCCTTTTTCAAAAAGAAATAGTGGTCCCCCTCGAAGATATGAAGGGAACTCTCTTTTATAAGTCCATCTATTTTCTCCCCGCTTTTTAAAGGAGTCGCGCTGTCATCTTTGCCCCAAAACAGCACCGCATTGCCTTCGTAATTTTCAAAAACCTTTTCAAAATCCTCATCTACCACGTTTTTGAATGTCTTATACATTACCTCGTCCATTCCCCTCACATCCTGTGAGACGAAAAAATTTCTGAACCTTCCAAAGGGTTTTAAAAGTTTGAAAATGGCTATTTTGGCCCTGATTTTAAAGGGCTTTTTCCAAACTATTCCGGCCGAGCTTAGCAAAACCAGAAGTTTCGGCCCAAGCAGCGTGGCCACTTTCCCTCCAAAACTGTGTCCTATTATGATATCGGGATTGATATTTAATCCAGATAAAAACTCCTCCGTAATAGCGGCATAATCTTTGGTTTTCAAAGGAGCGGCACATGTGCTTTTGCCAAATCCCGGCATATCCAGATAGATATGCCGGAAATCTTCAAACCGCTCTTTGAAGGCGCTTTGCATCACCTCCTTGTTGCTGCCCCAGCCGTGCAGAAACAGAATCGTCCGCTGTTTATCCAGATTTTTTATCTCATAGGCCAGCTCAAAACGGTTTTCGCCATATTTTATCTCTCTTTTAGCCAATTTTTATCCCTTATGCTGTATAATCGGTTCAAAATTTTATCATAAGGAAAGAAAATGAAAAAGAAAATCCTTTCACTGGCTGTTATAGCTGCAATCGGAACTTTCGCTTCAGCACAGAGCAACAAGTTTGAGATAGGCGCCATTGGCAACTTCGAATATACCAACAACCACTCCGCTTTACAGGAGCATATAAAGTCTTACGGACTTAGAGGAAATTACCGTATTTTAGACTCCGTTTTGCTGGGTCTTGAATACAACAGGGCAGACAACCATCACTACAAAAACGGCAACGAAAAGACGGACCTTCAAAGATATTTTCTAAACGCCTTTTACGAAGCGGATGGCGACGTTTATACTCCTTACGCCTTTATCGGTGCGGGATATCAGGATATCGACAAGGAGCTTTTCGGTATGGATGACGGCCTATTGGGCCAGGCTGGCGTTGGGTTTAAATACGGGCTTTTAGATTTTTTAAATATCTTTATAGAAGGTAAAGTAATCCAGGATTTTGAAAACGAACTTACAGACTTTGCCATAGGTGCCGGCCTCTCCATACCTTTTGGCTTTGAAGGCGAAAAAGAGGTTAAGGTAAAAGACAGCGACAACGACGGCGTAAACGATGATCTGGATATGTGCCCCAACACCCCGGCCGGCGTCAAAGTGGACTCAAAAGGTTGCCCTTTGGATAGCGATGGAGACGGCGTTCCCGATTACAAAGACAAATGCCCGGGCACTCCTGCCGGAGTTGAAGTTGACGCAAACGGATGCGAGCTTGTTAAAGACAGTGACGGCGACGGTATAATCGACTCTCTTGATGAGTGTCCGGATACTCCAAAAGGTGTCGCGGTAGATGCGAAAGGATGCCCTATCATCATCAACCTTAACATCAATTTCGATTTCAACAGTGCCAAAATCAAACCGGAGTATATGCCAAAAATCAAAGAGCTTGCCGAGTTTTTGAAGAAAAACTATGCTTACAAAGCTGAGATTCAAGGACATACAGACAGCATCGGAAGCGCGGCTTACAACAAAAAACTATCCGAAAAAAGAGCGAAAGCGGTTTACGAAGCGCTTATAAAAATGGGCGTAGATAAAAACAGACTAAGCTATATCGGTTAT
>JAMOUF010000092.1 GCA_027068245.1 Campylobacterales bacterium
CAACAAATCCCACTCCGCCGCCTATGCGATGATAACCTTTCAAACGGCCTATCTAAAAGCCTACTATCCCCAGGAGTTTATGGCCGCACTATTGACGAGCGAGCAGGACAATACGGATAAAATCGTAAAATATGTGGATGAGGTAAAACGCATTGGCATCAAGCTTTTGCCTCCTGATGTCAACAGAAGTTCTCTTGAGTTCAGCGCCACTTCCATAGAGGGCGAGGATGTGATACTCTTTGGATTGGCCGCTATAAAAGGGGTTGGTAAGAGTGCGGTGGAGTCCATTTTGGAGGCCAGGCAGAGCGGTTTTGAGTCCCTGGACGACTTTTTACAACGCATCGACCCCAACAAAGTGAACAAAAAGGTCATCGAATCACTGATAAAATCGGGTGCGATGGACTCTTTTGGATATAGCAGAAAGACGCTTTTGCACCATATAGAGGATATCGTCCAGACGGCAAGCGAGATAGCCAGGGCGAAAAAGATGGCGCAAAACTCCCTTTTTGGAGATGAAAAGGAGCTTATTGATATAAAAGTGGAACTGGAGGATTTGGGTGAGTTCGAGCTTCGAGACATTTTGGAGCTGGAGAAGGAGACGCTGGGATTTTACGTATCTGGACACCCTTTGGATGAGTTTCGGGATGAGCTAGAGGGAATTAATTATACCCTCTCCAGCGATTTGGAAAACATAGCCGACCACAGTGACGCGCTTTTTATAGGCAAGGTGGAGGAGATAAAAACCAAAATCGGCAAAAACGGAAACAAATTCGGCATCGTGAGCCTTATGGATTTGCATGGAAACATAGAGATGATGCTCTTTAGCGACAAGCTGGAGCAGCTGGAGCAGATGGATTTGGAAAAGCCGATAGCCTTCAAGGTCTATGTAACCAGAAACGACTCCTTTACCAGAATCAGGTGCGATAAGATAATGACCCTTGAAGAGGCTAAAGAGCTGCATATCGAGACGAGGTTGGAACAGCGTTACGAGGAGCCTTTGATAGTCAAGATACCATTGGAGTTCGAACAGAGCCGGCTTGAGGAGCTTTATCGGCTGGCTATGGAGCATCGCGGCAAAAAGCCTCTTAAGCTTCTTATAACATCCAAGCTGCAGGAGGTGGAGATAGATGCCGACGTCTATGTAAACGGAGATTTTGCGCTCAAAGCGAAGGAGCTTGGTGTAATGGTTGCCTAAAAACTGAAAGAGTAGGGGATTTTCTCCATCTTTTTATATGCACTGGTCTGGCTCCACTCCATAAAATCCTCCAAATCGAACAGCAGTATATCGCTCTCTTTGGATTTTAGAAGCTCGTTGGAGAATCCACTTTTTGAAAAGAGTGCATAACGGTCTGCCTCGATACCCGCTATCCGGCTCTTTTTTATAAGCGAGGTCAAAGTTTTTTTACAGATTTTGCTATTTTTCCACTTGCACTCTCCAACGATTCTTTTACCCGTTGGAAACTCCAGCAGTATATCCATCTCCACCTTTCTGTCCCAGTAGCTGCCGCTACTTGTATATGAGGGAAATTTCTCTTTTAACAGCTCTATACTGAGTTCTTCGAATGTAAAACTTACGAAATTTTCCAAATCACCCAGAATAAAATCCAATATCTCCTCAAACGCTCCCTGGGCTATAAGCTCCTGGCTTGGATAGATATATCTGAACCAGAATCTTAAAAAGGGCTGCTTGAATTTGATTTTATTCTGTATTTTGTAGCGTCTATGCTCTTTTTTGAGTTTCTGTTTCGGATGGCTTTTCAAAGGGGGCCGCTCTCTGCTTTGCTCCTCGTAGACTATGTCGTTGCTTAGCAGCTCTTGTAAGGCTTTGTATCCGTTGGCCTCTTTGATATAACTTTTTTTTATGGCGTTGTATATCTTTCTGTCACCGGTGGCAAAGGATGAGAGCAGAAGGTGGTGTTTTTGAAAAACCCTTTTTTCTATATCCGGATAACTTTGCAGGATTTGACGGATAATATCGGCTATATCGCGGTTGAAATCGATTTTAATATAAGGTTCGCTCTCTCCAAACAGTGCGTAATACTCTATCGCTTTTTGTATCTCTTCGCGTCTGAAGTTTGTGTAAAACCTTTTAAAACTCTCTCTTATTTTTACCCCTTAAACTTTTATTTGATATAATTATTATAACTTAAAAAGGGGTAAAATGAAAAAAACCGCACTTTTTTTATTTTTAATCACTTTCGCTTTTGCCTCTCCAAATAATATATTGATAGAATCCATAAAAAGCGTTGACAGGTTTATGGCTATACCCGAAGAGGGGATTCCGGGAGTTTTTTTCAAAAAGGCAAAAGCCGTCGCCATCATTCCAAACGTGATAAGGGGCGGATTTGTGCTTGGTGGCAGGTATGGCAGGGGAGTGATACTTTTTAAAACCTCAAATGGGTGGAGCAATCCGCTTTTTATAAAATTTTACGGAGCAAGTGTAGGTTGGCAGATAGGGTTGGAGAGCATCGACGTGGTTCTTTTCTTTCTCAAAGAGCAGGTTTTTAAAAATCTGTTGAATGGGGAGTTTACCTTGGGTGTAGACGCTTCCATAGCGGTGGGACCCGTTGGCAGAAGCGTGGGAGCCGGCTCGGATATAAAACTTAACAGTGAGATATACTCCTACTCAAAAAGCAAGGGGGCGTTTATAGGTATCGCCCTGGCGGGTGCGAAAATAGATATAGATGAGGAGAACAACGCTAAATTTTATAAAAAGACCTATATCAGGCTTAGTGACATTTTCGATAAAAAAATAAACAACAGATATTTAAAAGCGCTTAAATCGAGACTTAAGGAGTATAGCAGTTGGTAAAAAGAAGAAAACCTTTCAGGCCAAGATGCAGATACTGCAGGACCAATCAATTCATAATCCCGATTATATACGCAAGAGAGTTTACAAAAGAGCTTTTGGAAAAAGAGGAGGCCGGTGAGCTTAAGCTCGGAGCCGCTTTTGTGGCCTTTGACAGGCCAAACTGGCACTGCAGAAAGTGCGGATGGGAGTTTTTAAGATGAGTTGTATATTTAAGAATATAAAAGTCGTTCTTTTTAACTTTTCCGAGGTTGAGACGCTTGAGTTTTTGCTCA
>JAMOUF010000093.1 GCA_027068245.1 Campylobacterales bacterium
CATTATGAACAAGGCAATTGCCGCGGCCAGGGGCAGGGAAGCCGCGAAAAAGGCCAGGGAGCTTGTTAGGCGAAAAGACAGTATGAGCGTGGGAACCCTTCCTGGAAAACTTGCCGACTGCCAGAGCAAAGACCCCTCTATAAGCGAGCTTTTTTTAGTGGAGGGCGACAGTGCGGGTGGTAGTGCCAAACAGGGCCGTGACAGAGTCTTTCAGGCGATATTGCCCCTTAAGGGTAAGATTTTGAATGTGGAGAAGGCCAAGCTGGATAAGATATTGAAATCAGAAGAGATTAAAAATATCATCACGGCCCTTGGATGCGGTATCGCAGATGAGTTTGACGAGGAGAAGCTAAGATACCACAAGGTTATCATAATGACTGACGCCGATGTGGACGGAAGCCATATACAGACGCTGCTTTTGACCTTTTTCTTCAGGTTTTTGCCACGGGTCGTGGAGAACGGATACCTCTATATGGCACAACCGCCCCTTTACAGGTATAAAAAGGGTAAAAAAGAGGTATATCTAAAAGATGACAGCGAACTTAGCCGGTTTTTGATAGAAAATGGAGTGGATGAGCTGCTAAAAGAGGTAAATATCGGCCGCTACGACCTGATAGACTTCTTGAAACTTGTGGCCCACTACAGGATGGTGTTAAAAGATATCCAAAAAAGATACTCTTTGATAGAGGTGATAGAGTTTTTGATAGAGAACAAGGATTTGGCCGCTTTGCCAAACGAGGAGCTTTTTAAAAAAATAGAGGAGTTTTTGAATTCAAAAGGCTACAATATTTTGAATAAAGAGCTGGACGATGAGAAGATTCATCTTTATGTTCAGACGGAAGAGGGGCTGGAGGAGATAGTCATCGATGATGAGCTCTTTACCAATCCCTACTATGTGGAGGCTATGTATATTCATCAAAAGATTGAAGAAAGAGTTCCGGATGAATTGAAGGACAAGGATTTGATAGAGATATTGGAGCGTGTGGAAAAAAATGCCAAAAAAGGTGCCTATATCCAGCGCTACAAGGGTCTTGGGGAGATGAACCCCGAACAGCTTTGGGAGACCACTATGGACCCTGAGAACAGAAGGCTTTTGAAGATAACCGTAGATAACGCCGAACATGCCAGCGAGGTATTCAATCTTTTTATGGGTGATGAGGTGGAGCCCAGGAAAAAGTATATAGAAGAGCATGCAAAAGACGTAAAGCATCTGGATGTGTAAGTGTATTCGGTAAAAGAAGATATCAAGCAAAAAATCTTTTTAACCCTCAGGACCACCCTCCCCGTGGTGGTTTTGATGGTTTTACTGGCCTTTGTGGCTTTTATGGAGAACAGGTCTTTACTGTTTAATATTTTTATCTTCGTCATGGGGATTTTCGCCTCGATATATTTTATATTCTATATGTTCTTTTCCAATGTAAGGGAGAAGGTGATAGACGATATCACGCTGGCATTCAACAGAAAATATTTTCTGAATTTTTTGAAAAAACAGAAAGGAAAGCTGCTGGTTTTAATCAGCATAGACAATATCCAGGAGATTAACGAGCGTTACGGTATAGAAAACGGCGATAAGATACTCAAGGAGTTCGCCAAAATAATAGACCGATTCTTTTTTGAAAAACTTGGCAAAGAGGTGCCTATAGGAAGGCTTAAAGGTGGAGAGTTTCTGGTTTTGTTGGATGGTGATGAAGATAGGCTAAAACCTGTTTTGGATGAGTTTTTGAAAAGATATGACAACACCTTTATTGACAATATCGAGATTAAGATATCCTATGCCATCAGCAAGATAGACAGTGATAACGTAAAAGCGATAATCGACAGACTCTATGAGGAGCTTTATTACTGCAAAGAGGAGTGCAAGGAGAACAGACTTTCCAAAAAGAAGAGAGAGAACGGCGATTTCGATACGGTGATAAGAGAGATTATAGAAAAGGAGAAAATCAATCTGCTCTTTCAACCGACGCTGAACGTAAAGAGTGGCAAGTTCGACCTGGTGGAGATAATCGTAAAATTGGTGGACGGTGATGGAAGTCTCATACATCCCAGCCAGTATATTCCCGTTATAAACAGGCTCGGTCTGGAAAACGAGTTCGATTTGGTGGTGGCAAAAAAGCTTATAAAGACCATTTTGGAGTATAAACTGCCTCTAAATATCTTCTACACGTTCAACATATCCCCCTACTCCATCAGAAACAGAAATTTCTATCAAAGCTTTTTGGAGATTTTCAAACAGTCGAATGTGGATAAGAGCCGTTTTGTGATAGAGCTTTTTGAAAATAAAATCTACAAAGATATAAAATTCTATAAAAAGATTTTGCAGCGTTACAAGAGTGAAGGTTTCAAACTTGCCTTCGACAACTTTGGCGCCTGTAACGCCTCTATCGAGTATATAAAAGAGATAGATGTGGATTTTGTCCATTTCGATAAATTTTTCACTAAAAATATAGACAATATGAAGTACAGACTGTTACTGATTTCATGGGTGGGTCTGTTTAAAAAACTGGGAATAAAAAGCGTTATAAAATTTATAGACGACGAACAGAAAAAAGAGCTTTTTATCTCTTTGGGCGTGGATTATATCCAGGGTTTCGCAATAGCCAGGCCGATGGAGAGGGATGAGTTTAAAGAGTTCATTAAGGATAAGATATGAAATATGGTGAAAAAGAGATAAAAGAGTTCAATCCGGATAGGGATTTGGAGATTTGGGAGAACAGGCACGATAAAAATTACAAGATAAAAATCACGCTGCCAGAATTTACATGTCTTTGTCCAAGAAGCGGCTATCCCGATTTTGCCACCATACATCTGGAGTATATTCCAAATAGATATGTGGTCGAGCTAAAAGCGATAAAGCTCTATATAAACTCCTTTAGAGACAGATATATATCCCACGAAGATAGTGCCAACGAGATATTCGATACCCTTTATAAAAAGCTGAATCCCAAATGGATGAGGCTCGTGGCAGATTTCAATCCAAGAGGAAACGTCCATACGGTTATAGAGATAGACAGCGATATGATAAAAAAAGAGAGTGTCGATGGTTGATGTGGTAATTATCGGAAGTGGGGGAGCAGGGCTTAG
>JAMOUF010000094.1 GCA_027068245.1 Campylobacterales bacterium
GTTTTCGCTCTAAGAGGGGGCGATATAGTAGGCCGCCACACGGTCGGGTTTTACAACGACGGGGAGTTTATCGAGCTCAACCATACCGCCACCAGCCGCGATACCTTTGCGAAAGGGGCCATCAAAGCGGCCAAATGGGTGGTTTCAAAAGAGCCCGGTTTTTACGGTATAGACGACTGTTTGGGACTTTGATATGTTTGGACTTGATGAAAAATGCTCCGTTATGGGAGTTTTCAACGTTCCCGAAGCGGCGAAGTTCACCTATTTTGGACTATTTTCACTGCAGCACAGGGGCCAGGAGGCTGCCGGAATCGCCAGCAGCGACGGGGAGAAACTCCATATAACCAAGGGCAGAGGGCTTGTTACGCAGGTTTTCGATGAGAAAAAACTCTCTCTTTTAAAGGGCAACAGCGCCATAGGCCATACCAGATACTCTACGGCTGGAGAGGACTCCGTGCTGGACGCCCAGCCAATATTTGCCAGGTATGACCTGGGGCAGATTGCGGTGGTTCACAACGGAAACCTCACAAACGCCAGGATTGTCAGAGACGAGCTTATAAAAGAGGGGGCGATATTTCAGACGTTTATGGATACCGAAAACCTGATACATCTGATTGCCAGAAGTAAAAAAGAGCATCTTTACGACAGGATTATCGAGGCTCTTGGAAAAATCCAGGGAGCCTACTCTTTGATATTTCTAAGTAGAAAGAAGATGTTCGCGGTTAGAGACCCACATGGATTCAGGCCTCTATGTATGGGAAAACTTGGTGATGGTTGGGTAGTAGCCAGCGAGACCTGCGCCTTTGATTTGATTGGGGCAGAGTATGTAAGAGATATAAAACCTGGTGAGCTTGTGGTTTTTGAGGAGAAAAAAGAGCCAAAAAGCATTCAGGTTTTTGAGCCCACACCTCATAAATGTATCTTCGAGTTTATATACTTCGCAAGGCCGGACAGCTATATTTTCGGCAAAAGCGTTTATGAGCTTAGAAAGAGAATGGGTAGGGAGCTGGCAAAAGAGTATCCCATCGACGCCGATATCGTCGTGCCCGTTCCGGACAGCGGGGTTGCGGCCGCACTTGGGTATTCGGAAGAGAGTAAAATCCCATATGAGATGGGAATAATCAGAAACCACTACGTTGGCAGGACATTCATAGAGCCAACCCAGGCTATAAGGGATTTGAAGGTAAAGATGAAACTAAACCCGATAAAAGAGGTTATCAAAAATAAACGGGTTATCGTCATAGACGACAGTATAGTAAGAGGAACCACATCCAAAAAGATAGTCAACATTCTAAAAGAGTTCGGAGCCAAAGAGGTGCATATGAGAATATCCGCTCCTCCCACCATAGGCCCTTGCTACTATGGGGTGGATACCCCATCCAAAGAGGAGCTTATCGCCTCAAAGATGAGCGTGGAGGAGACGAGAAAATATATCGGTGCCGATACCTTAGCCTATCTTTCGATTGATGGACTACTTAGAAGCGTAGGCAACGACCAAAGCTACTGTATGGCATGTTTTGACGGGAACTATCCGGTTCCAAATCTAAACTAAGGGTCTGAGTGCGCGAGATTTTAACCTTTGGAAGATATCTGAAAAAAAAATACAGAACCAGGGTGAAAAAGATTCCCCTGGGGCTCTCCGGATTTACTTGTCCAAATATCGACGGAACTGTTGCAAAGGGGGGCTGCACCTTTTGTGAAAACGAATCTTTCAGCCCGAACCTGGCCAAAACGAAAAAAGTCTATCTAAACCCCAAAAGCCCAGGTAATCCGCTTTTGCAAAGACAGCTTGGTGAGATAGAGCATCAATACGCGGCTACCAGGGGGTATTATAAAGAGCGGGGTTACAAGAAGTTTTTGGCCTACTTTCAAGCCTTTACCAACACATACGCTCCTATGGATACGCTAAAAGCCCTATATCAAAAGGCTCTGGAGCAAGAGGATGTGATAGGGCTGAGTATCGGGACCAGAAGCGACAGCGTAAACGACGAGGTTTTGGACTATCTGGCAGAGCTCTCTAAAAATTATGAGATTTGGGTGGAATACGGCATACAGAGCGTATTTGACGAAACATTAAAGAAGATTAACAGAGGACACGACAGCGAAAATATAGAGTATTGGATAAAAAAGACGAAGGACAGGGGGCTCAATGTATGCGGACACGTAATTTTCGGCCTTCCGGATGAGAATGAAGATATGATGCTAAAAACGGTTGAAAAATCTGTTGAGTGGGGAATAGACTCGATAAAAATCCATCCTTTGTATGTGGTTAAAAATACCGCTTTGGCGGTGGATTACATAAAGGGCAGATTTACACCTATATCTAAAGATAAATATATAGAAACAGTGGTAAAAGCCTTTAGGATTTTGCCAAAAGATATGATCGTTCAGCGTCTTACCGCAGGTATAGGCGACAGCTCTTTGCTTGCCCCAAAGTGGTGCGAGAATAAAAACAGCCAGTTGAAAGAAATCAGGGCAGCCCTCAAGAAAGAGGGGCTGCTCTATTAGGCCTGTGGCATATTTGTTGGAGCTTTTGGCTTGTTGAAGTCTTTTAGGAAAGAGCTTAGTTTCTCTTTCAGTGTTTCGAAAATGTTCTTTGTGCTCTGGTCTGATTCGAGGATCTGCTCTATCTTTTTTATCTCTTCCAAAAGCGGAGCGTAATCCTCTTTTACCTTTCCATATCCCAAAGCCTGCGCAAGTAGTAGCTGCTCTTTTGCGTAAGCCAAAAGCGCTTTTAACTCCTCTTTGTCAGCATGCTCTTTGTCCTTTGTAAGCTCGCTTGCTCTGATAATCGCCTGCTCTGCTCTTAGGATTGGCAAAGGAATGACGATTTTCTCAAGCACGAGCGTCTCAAGCACCTCTATAAGCAGCGCTATCGCCTCTTCAAATTTCTCCTGCTCTATAAGTGGCACGATAGCTTTCAGCGCCACCGGATAGGTTCCCACAGGAAGTGCGGTGATGATGATGTCAAGCTCGCTGGCAAGATTTAGCATTATGTCTCTGGCTATTTGAACCTCGCCTTCGTCAATAAGCTCTTTTACCACCTTCTTGGCAGCTTCCACATCGGAAACG
>JAMOUF010000095.1 GCA_027068245.1 Campylobacterales bacterium
CCACTTCGAGCACCTTTTGGTCCAGGACGGCTTTATCTTTACCAAATACTACCTGGATATATCAAAAGAGGAGCAAAAAAGAAGGCTGGAAGAGAGGATGAAAGATCCGCTCAAACAGTGGAAACTAAGCCCCATAGACCTTAAAGCCCAGGAACTTTGGGATGAGTACTCAAAAGCCAGGGATGAGATGTTTAGCCGCACACACTTTCCATACGCTCCCTGGTATGTGGTAAGGGCGGACGATAAAAGGGTAGCAAGGATCAATACTATAAAGCATTTTTTAAGTAAAGTTAGCTATCCTAATAAAGATGAAAAACTTTTGGTTTACGATCCAAACATCGTATGTGAATTTGACTACAGCTGCTATGAAAAAGGCTTAATCGCACCATAAGGAGATAAAATGGCCGTTTTGGAAAGACATATGTTCTACTATATGGATACTATAGTAGAGAGAAATTTTGCCGAGGCTATAAGTTTGGCTCAGAGTATGATAGAGCTTTGCGAGGATGAAAACACCCCCGTGGTAGAAGGGTTTCTGTCTGCCGCCCGCTCCCTTGAGGCTATAAAAATGGGGGATTTTGATCATGTTGAGGAGCTTTGGAACGCCTTTGAGGATTCCCAGAAGTTTTTGATGCCCCAAAACAGGCACTACGCGCTGATGCTTGAGATAAAACTGATTTTGGAAAACATCAAAGAGGAGATAGAAAAGACCATATGATAGTCGATTTCAAAGATTTAGAGCCAAAATACCGTTACAAGATAGTATCCAGGACGATAGCCCCCCGTCCCATTGCCTGGATAGTTACGCAAAGCGGCAATAGCGTGAACCTGGCTCCATTTAGCTACTTTATCCCATTAAGCTCCCAGCCGCCCACCCTGATAGTGAGTATAGGGCACAAAAAGGATGGAACTCCAAAGGATACGCTAAAAAACATAAGAGAGAATAAAAAGTGCACCATCTGTATGGTGAACGAGGAGCTTTTGGAAAAGATGCACCTAAGCTCCAAACCGCTGGAGTATGGCAAAAGCGAGGCCGAGGAGTTCGGTATAGAGACGAAAGATATGATAAAAGGGTATCCACCCATCGTCAAAGGCACCCCTGCGGCCTTTTTTTGCACGCTTTTTGATGAGATAGACCTTGGTGGAAAGACCGTTCCCGTGATTTTAAAGATTGAGAGATATTTCGTCGATGACAGATATGTAAAGGAGGGTTTCGATATAAACCTGGACCTTATAGCAAGAGTTGGCGCAAAATATGCGAAATTTTGTGAATTTTTAGAGCCGCCTCAGATTCCCTAAGACCTCCTCTATATCACTTATCGCCTCCGTTGCCCTTTTTTGGATAAACAGGGTGAAATACTCATCGATATACTCATCGAACTCACCAAACATCGTCACTCTTTTCTCTCTTTTGGGATTTATCAAAAGAGAGTTCCCATACCCTTTGGCGATATCGGCGATATCCAAAACCCGCCCGCTGGTGCCGACGGCTATAAAAATAGAAGCCTTTATGCTATAGAGATATCGGTAATTGGGGGCACTCTCACCAAAAAATACCACATTCGGGCGCAGGTTATCGCCACCGCATTTTACGCATACCCTGCCTTTGGAGCTCTCATAGCCTATATCGAAAACCTCACCACATTCGAGGCATTTTAGCTCTGTCAGTTTTCCATGCAGATGTATCACCCTTTTGGCTCCGGCCCGCTCGAGCAAATCATCCACATTTTGCGTCAGATGTATTACCTCAAACCTCTCTTCAAGTGAGGCCAGATAGCGGTGGGCCGCATTTGGACGCACATTTTTCAGCTCCAGCCGCCTTCTGTCGTAAAAGTTGTTGACAAGTTCCGGGTTTTTTTCAAAGCCCTGGGCGCTGCAGACATCCGATATATCGTATCTGTCCCAAAGCCCGCCGTCACGGAATGTCTCTATACCGCTTTCGGCACTAAGCCCGGCTCCGCTTAAAATATATATCAAATAAATCCAAGCTCCGCCAAAATAGGCTCGAGTTTTGCCGTAAGCTCAAGCAGTTTGGCCTTTAGCATCTCCACCAGATTCACCTCCTGGTCGGCCAAATCCTCTATATACCACTCCTCTATGATGGCAAGGGCGTTGGATTTCTCCTCTTCGGTCAAGTCGGGGCTGTTTTTTATCGCCTCTTTCAATTTCTCCAGTTTCTCGTGATGTTTATGGTGTGGCATGGCTAATCCTTTTTTTCTTTAATATTAACATAATTTAATTAAGAGTAATTTTATCTTAATTAAGTTATATTATAAAAAATTATAAAGGATGGCAGATGGCGAGTATGGAAGAGGCATATAAGAGGATAAAAGAGGATTTTGAACTGCTCCAAGAACCTAATGCGATAATAGAATATATATTGGAGCTGGGACAGACCAACGATATGAGGATACCGGATGAGCTTAAAAACGACAAAACCAAGATTCACGGCTGTGCCAGCGACGCCTGGATGATAGAGGAGTGTAAAGATGGCAAAGTCCATTTTACGGTTGAGGGCAGCTCGGAGATGGCAAAGGGCATGATACCGCTTATGCTTCAGATTTTCAACGACAGAACTCCGGATGAGATACTGGGCTTTGACCCGCAAAAGCTCTACTCACTGGGATTTGAAAAGATTTTAAGCCCTACAAGGCTTCAGGGAATGGAGGCCTTTTTAAACAGAATCTACTCAGCGGCCAAAAGGTGCAAAGAGGAGGGTTAATCCCCCACTATGCACTGTCTTATATTGTAGGTCCTGTAGAAGTTGGGATTTGCGAATGTATCCCCCTTTAGCTGCCACGCACCCTTGTGTATAATAATACCTCCAAGTTTCGTGGATTTGTCTATGCACTCTATCTTTTTCCCCTCATCAAAGGCTTTGGCAACCTCTTTCATATGGCTTAGGCGCCAGTTGTAGTGTAAGATAAGCCCCGCCGCCAGCACCAGGGCGAAGATAGGTAGAAACTTTTTGGGGGATATGTTTACAAAATCCCTGGTGGAGATAAAAACCCCTATCCCAAAAACGAAAAGAGCGATAAGTATAAATACCAG
>JAMOUF010000096.1 GCA_027068245.1 Campylobacterales bacterium
GGTTTGCGTTGATGTGGGCGACAAGGTTAAAAAGGGCGACGTGCTGCTCCAGTTCGATACGAAAATAACGAAATACGACATCTTACGGGCCGAGCAGGAGCTGGACTACCTGAAAACCTTCAAAAAGTTCGTTCAACACAGCAACAAGGAGCGGGCAGACATAGCCATGGTAAATATCGCCAGGCTGAATCTTGAGAAAATATCCAAACTAAAATCAAGAGGCTATACGAACGACAAGGAGCTCTCCGACGCCAAACTCACATACGCCTCCTATCTTAGAAACAGGTATGCCGAATACGAGGGCAAAAAAGAGAAACTGCACTTTTTGCAAGAGCAGATAGGCAAAACGAAAACGGAACTGAAAAAACTTAAATACAGATATGAGCTTAGCCGGGTCAAAAGCGGTATAGACGGCATCGTTGCCGACCTAAAGACCCAAAAGGGCGACTATGTATCCAAAGGTTCGGTACTTGGCACCATCGTAAACCTGGATACCGTCATAGTAAAAGCTGGAATCGCTCCCGGACTTCTTCCATTTGTCAAAAAGGGCAAAAAGGTGCATATAGACTTCATCACCACGCCGCCTTACAGCGTGGACGCCAAAATCACCAGGGTCGTGCTGGTCGTAGACCCAAATTTTGGAAAGATGACTGCGGAGATAGAGGTAAAGAACAAAAACTACATCCTGCAGGAGGGGACCAAGGCGCTGGTTACGGTATATCTGGATAAAGAGGAGCAGGAGTTCATCAAAGAGAACTTTATCGAAAACCCGAACAAAACGGTATATGAGGTAAAATCCAAAAACTATTAGGTTTTACACCCTCCACTACCGCATCCACCGGAGTTTAGGTTGAACTCCTCCTCATAACCACAGTTTTCACACATATATATAACATTGCTGGTGCCGCTGCACCCGCCCCCTTTTATGCGCCTGGTGGTGATGGAGGGGCTTTCGCACTGGGGACAGATACCTTTGTTGATATTTTCAAGCTTCTCGCCCTTTTGTTTTATAAACAGCACATAGGCGATAACAAAGAGGATGGTAAATATCAAAATAACAGTAAACAGATACATCACTCTCTTCCAAATACGCTGGAATCGGTCTTTATGGTCTGAAGCATATATTTGGCGTCAAGGCTGCCGGCCCTGTTGGCCCTCTTCCACCACTTTATGGCCTCATCCTCATCTCTTTCTACGCCCCAGCCCTCGTAATAAAGGATTCCAAGATAATACATCGCCTCGCTATCTCCGCTCTTTGCCAGCTCTTTAAAAAGCCCGAAGGCCCTCTCGAACCTCTCACTCTCGAAACACTCTTTCGCCTCTTTTATCATAATCCCTCCTAAATTTCCGTATAGTGCAGCTTCAAACCATCCTCGCTCATCACAAAGCCGTTTATGATAAGCCTTCCCTCGTGAACCATTTTGTGATGTCTGGAACATAGAGGGATCAGGTTGAATCTGTGATTGGTTTTAAAATGCTCTATAAATCCGCCTTTTGATGCGGACTTTGGCGCAATGTGATGCACCTCCTCCACGGGAGCGTTGCAGATGGCGCATTTGGTAAGATAGAGCCGGCTGTTGTAGCGGCTCTTTCTCTTTCTTCTTAAAAGCTCCACATCGCTTAGATCTCTTGTCAACTCCTTTCTCAAACCCTCTGCTAAATCCAAAAACTCCCTGTCCATATGCAAAGCCCTGGCAAACTCAAGCCCATACATCCTCTCCCCACTGCCAAGCTCAAGCTTTCTGTTATATATCAGTCTGTCCTCCTTCTCGTCATATCTGACACCAAGGTGCAAAAAGGCCAGGTTTTTCAAAGAGGTAATCTTCTCTATCTTTGTAAGCTCGTGCAGATGTGTGGCAAAAAGGAAAAAAGAGCCCAGGTTGCAAAGCTTTATGATGGAGGCCCCAACGATCGCCAAAGCCGAATCGGTCTCCGTGCCGTGGCTGATCTCGTCACCCAAAACCAGAGATTTTGGTGTGGCTCTGTTGAAGATGTTTTTTAGCTCCAGCATCTCCACGGCAAAGGTCGAGAGGCCTTTGTATAGATTGTCTTTTGAGACTATTCTGGTAAAGAGCCTGTCTCTTAGGCCAAATCTCATGGCGGCAGCGGAGACGAAAAAGCCGGCCTGGGCCATAATTACGGCTATTGCCACGCTTTTCATCAAAGAGCTTTTACCGCTTGAGTTTATGCCATAGAGCAAAACGCCTCCACACTCCTCTTTGTCTTCAACGGTTATATGATCGCAAGATGCAGACTCCCTGGAGCCGAAAAACAGATCGTTTGGGATATATATGCCGTTGTCCTCTCTTGATTCTATCAACGGGTGCCTAAGGGCGATAAATTCCAAAATATTCTCTTTTACGATCTGGGGCCTTGCGTAGTTATACTTCCTGGCGCACTTTGCCCCGCACACAGCCACGTCGATCTCGCCGATGAAGGCTATGATCTTTTCAAAAAGCAAAGAGTATTTTTTCTCGATATCTAAAAGCACCTCAAGATGGGTTTTTTTAACCCTCTCCACCATTTTGGTATAGGTGGAAATGTATCTCATAGAGAGGTTCTCAATAAAATCAGAACTGATTTTAACGCTGTTTTTCAGTTTTTTATAGTGAAAATCCTCAAAAAAGAGCCTTTTGCCTCCAATATCTATATGGCTGCGCTTCAGCTCTTTTTCAATCTGCCAAAACCTGGCTTTTGTTATGCCTATATAAAACCCCTCACTCTCAAGATAGCCGATCTCTGCACCCTCTTTTTCCAAAAAGGAGTCTATGTGGGACTTTATGGCCGAAAGTTTGGAGTGGATACCAGCTATCTCCTCTACATACCTGTCTATGCGGCTCTCAAATCCCGGCTGAAAAATATTTGAGCTTATCTGATCTATCCGATATCTGCCGCTTTGCTCCAGATCAAATATTTTCTCCAGCTCCTCTTTAAAAGCGGCAACTTCCGAAGAGTCCAGATCGAAATCTCTTTTTTCCAATATCTTCAAAATCGCAAAAAGGGAGCTGTGAAGGTAGTTTATCTCATAAGGG
>JAMOUF010000097.1 GCA_027068245.1 Campylobacterales bacterium
TTTATCCCCATCGGGCCTCTGGCGTGAAGTTTGTTCGTACTGATACCAACCTCCGCTCCAAATCCGAAAACCCCTCCGTCGGTGAATCTGGTGGATGCGTTTAGATATACGCAGGCGGCGTCGATGGAGTTTATAAATTTTTGCGCCGCCTGGCAGTTTTGGGTAACTATAGCCTCACTGTGGCCGCTGCCGTGCTTTTGTATATGTTTTATCGCTCCATCCACGCCGTCTACCACTTTGATGGAGAGAATATTATCCAGATACTCTGTATCGAAATCCTCATCCTCTGCCTCCTCCACATCTATGACCTCCCGCGTAAGGGCGCATCCTTTCAGGGTTGTCATATGGGGTTTGAAGGCCTCGTAAAGTTTTAAAAGTATCTCGTCTTTTATGGCGTAATCCACCAGCAGCGTCTCCAAGGCGTTGCATACGCCCGGACGCTGGACCTTGGCGTTTACGGCGATTTTTACGGCCATATCCATATCCGCATCCTTGTCTATATAGGTATGGCAAAGTCCTTTGTCGTGTTTTACCACGGGCACAGAGGCATTTTGCGTCACATACTTTATCAACGCCTCCCCGCCTCTTGGTATTATCAAATCCACATACCTGTCCATCTTTATAAGTTTGTCAACCCCTTCCCTGCTGTAGTCTGGCAGCAAGGAGATAATCTCCTTTGGAAGGGAGTTTTTCTCAAGCACCTCCTGTAAAACCGAGGCAATGGCCTCGTTGGAGTTCTTCGCCTCCTTGCCCCCTTTCAATATACAGACATTGGAGGATTTGAAACAAAGGGCCGCCGTGTCGCTGGTGACGTTGGGCCTGGATTCGTAAATTATCCCTATGACGCCGATTGGTATGGAGACCTTTTCGATTTTGAGGCCGTTTTCTATCTCCCAGCCATCCAAAACCCTACCTACAGGCTCTTTCAAAAGGGCAATCTCCTCCACGGCCTTCGCCATGCCTTCTACCCGCTCCTTATTCAATAAAAGCCTGTCTTTTAGTGCGGATGAGAGGTTCACCTCCTCGGCGTATCTCATATCCTCTCTGTTTTTTTCTATGATATAGTCGGCATTATCCCTAAGGGCCTTTGCCATCTGCAGCAAGATATCCTTTTTCTCACCGCTTTTAAGTCCCATCAAAATTGCGGCGCTCTCTTTGGCTTTTTTTAAAAACTGCTCCATTGCTCCTCCTATTTCGAGATTTTTTCCAGAAGTTCTTCAATATCCGGATATTTGGAGAGGTTTTCCATATTTGCCTTAAGCGTTGTTATATCCCTGGCTGCAAAAAGTGCCCGCTCCATATCGTTTTGCTCCTTTTTGAAGTTTTCCAGCAGCTCTATCATCTTTTCGTCAAAGTTCCAGTAATCGAAAATTTGTATCGATACCTCTATCGTATCCACGCCAAGCAGCTCTTTTTCAATGTTATCAAGCTCGTTTAGCACCCAGTCGCCATCGGGCAGACTCCTGCCTTCGCTTATGGCGTACTGGGATAATATGACTTTTGATATATCGGACAAAAAAGCGGTGTTGGAGACCAGAAGTTTATCTTTTTTTGGCAGTTTGTATATCTTGGCGATTTTGGCTTTTTGCTGGGACATCTTCATAAATATCCCTTTATCTATCCCATAAAAATCCAGATCAAACTTCAAAACCTCGTCCAAAACGGTGGCGAAGGCGAACTCAACCAGCTTATCGAGCCCAAAATATACGATGGCCTGGCGGATGTCTATAAACTCCCTTGGCAGGCCGTAATATGGCGAGTTCGCGATTTTCAGGATATTCGCCACGAGGTTTGGGTCCTTTTTGATGATCTTTTCTATGTCCGAAGCGTTGTAATCGTCAAAATAGTACAGATCCTGCAGTTCGTTTATAACGTTGGGAATGGGAGGGAGGTGCTTTATGTTCTCTATGATTTTTTCTACCATCATTTACCTTTTCAATAGTTGATCGATGCTCTGCTTCGGGTCTTTACCCTCTATTATCTCATAAACCTCTTTGGCGATGGGGGTGTAGATGCCGTTTTGAAGCGAGAGCTCGTATATGGCCTTTGCCGTATAGACGCCTTCCGCCACCTCGCCCAGTTTTTTCAAGATATCCTCCAGCCGCAGCCCCTGAGCCAGAAATAGCCCAACCCTGAAATTTCTCGAAAGGGTGCTGCTGGCCGTCAAAAACAGGTCCCCGGCACCGCTTAAACCCAAAAAGGTCTGGGTTTTGGCACCGAAAAACCGGCCAAAACGCTCCATCTCCACAAGCCCCCTGGCAAGCAGCGCTGCCCTGGCGTTGTTTCCAAGCTTTAAACCTTCGCAGATGCCGCTGGCTATGGCTATGACGTTTTTATAGGCCCCGGCCACCTCCGCCCCCATCACGTCATCGTCTGTATAGGCCTTTATGAAGTCTGGAAAGGCCGCGGCGTATTTCGAGGCCAGATCGCTGTTTATAGAGCTTACCACCAAAGCGGTGGGTAATCTCTCTTTAACCTCCTTGGCGAAAGAGGGTCCGGACAGGTATGCAAGATTCGATGGAGGAAGATACTTTTCATATATCTGATTTAAAAACTCTTTGGTTTGGCTGTCTATACCTTTGGAGGCTACCAAAACCTTGTGATGGCTGCTTAGGGGGTGCTCTTTTAGCCACCCTCTGACGCTTTGTGCAGGAAGGACCACAAGCAGATATTCAAGTTTCAAAATCTCTTCCAAAGGGACGAAATTTTCCAGATTCTTTTTGTGCCTGGAGGTGATATAGACCCGGTTTTTATCTTTTAGTGCGTAGTATAGCGCCTCTCCCCAAGCTCCGGCACCTATTATTCCTATCTCCACGACTTTTCCTTGAGTTTTTCTTCAAAGCGCCTAACATCATCTTTGCGGCCCATTATCACAAGTATGTCGCCTGCGTCGATTTTATGGTTGATACCACGGGTTATAAATATGAACTTGTTTCCAAGCTCCTTGTCAACGATACCCAGCAGTATGATGTTGAACTCTTTTTTAAAATCGATGTCGTTTATATTTTTACCGTCCAAAAATGAGCC
>JAMOUF010000098.1 GCA_027068245.1 Campylobacterales bacterium
TATGCTCTCCGTATCCACGCTCTTTTTATAATCATACTCGGCTATTTTTCTCTTCGTTTCCGCTTCGAGCTGGGCCTTTTTCAACTCAAGCCTCGCTTTTTTATCAAAGGTATAGGGGTCCTGGCTTTGCTGAAGCACTTTAAAATAACCGCTCTTGTTTGCCTCGTTAAAGGCAAAAAGAGAGAGCGTTATGAAAAAAAGCAGTGCGATTTTCATCCATCCTCCTATCGTCCAATGGCTATAGCGTATAATACCATATCCTCCGTATTCAAAAACTCCCTAACCTCATCATCGTAATAGGCTCCGATACCACTGACGCCTATTTGTAGATACTCACCTGCTATATAGACCCTATGCCCTATAAGCCCCGCCTTTTGATAAAGAGGCTGATAGTTGGATTTGGCAGAGCCTGTTAGAAAAAATGTCACCGCGCTTTCGCTCCCCAAAGCCTGCTCCAGACACAGATATCCGGCCTTTTTGCTATAATCCCCCTCCACAAGCAGCTCGCCGTTTTTGTAAAGACCCTTTTTAACTCCCTCCACCCGGTTTACCACATAGTATATATCAACCCTCTCGTCACAGTCGCTTGGAACTTTATCGCTCATATATTCCAATATAAACTCAAACTCCTCCTTTTTTATAGGAGTGCCGGTAAATTCCCGGATAGAGCGCCTGTGAAATATGGCCTCTTCCAGTCTGCTTCTTACAAAATTTATCCTGGGGTAGAAAAAACTTTTTGTACAGCCTCTTAACCACACTGTCTTGATATAGGCCTCTTCTATAACGGGATTTTTTTCAAAGCTGTATGTGGCCTCCACATAAGAAAGCCTCATACCAAACCTCTTTACCCTTGCTTCACCTCTTTTGCCTACAACCGCGCTGCTTAGAAAAAACTCCCTGTTTTCAAACCCAAACCTCTCGTTTAGTGCCAATTTATCGAAATCAAAAAGTATGTAGTAGGCATGTTCAAACCAAAATGAGGCCACCTCCAAAGCACCAAGGGCGTGACCCGCATCCAAAAGCAGATATCTAAAAGCTCTATCTTTGTATTTCCAGCTGGAGCGGTAGTATACGCCGGAATATAAAAACAAAAATCCCTCCACAACCCTCCTATCCGGATAGAAAAACTCCACACCCTCATCATCTTCTATCTTATAGAGCAGCCTGATAGCACTGTTGGCGACATCGAAATGGTAGATACCATCAACGAACCCTTCAACGCCTCTTGACTGAAAATATATCTCCACCGGATACAAGGCCCCGGCACTGGGAACGGTTCGCAGGTAGTACTCCACTCCCGGATAGCTCTTTTTTGCGGTTATTCCACCAAGCATATAGAGAAATTTATGGGTTTTATTATTTAAATCCAGAGGGATTTTGGGATAGTTTTCGTAGACTTTATAAACCGATGGCTGTTTGGACCAGTCAAGGGGTTTGGAATTTTCTCTTACGGAGAGGTATGAGTGTTTCGTCAGTTCATGATAGGTATTTTGCATAGTATCCATCCAGAAATTTCTCTATTTTGTAAAATATCTCACGGTCACACTTTTTTATAAGGGGTCTGTATTTCTCATAGTTTTTCCATACTCTAAGGGCGTTTTCATCTCTTTTAAGCCTTTTAAGCTCAAAGGCCACGGAAGCGTTTATAAATCCCTTTATCACCAGAACCTCATCACATCTCTCTTTTCTTCTTGGAAACCAGAGCTCTTCCAAAACCTCATGGGCTTCGTAAAATCTCTCCTCCTGGATAAGACGCATATATTCTAAAAAATTATCCTTCAAAAAAAGCCTTTTTGTTTAGTCTAATAAAAGGAGGGTAAATGGGAGATTAAAATAAAAAGAAGTTATCCGGCAAAAGCCGGATAGGTACTCTTAAAGCTCTTTGTAACAGAACCACCAGTCAAAGCAGGTATACTCTTTAACTCTTTTTTTGGCTGTTTCACAATCCGTAGCCGGCGGAATGATAACTTTATCGCCGATAAGCTCGTTCTCGGGCCAGTTTGCAGGAGTGGCGACACCTTCGGCATCACTTACCTGAAGCGCTTTTACGGCTCTGAGGATTTCAGGAATGTTTCTACCAATCTCTTGCGGATAGTAAAGAATGGTTCTAACCACACCTTCAGGGTCTATGATAAATACGGCTCTTACGGTATTCGTTCCCTTTTTGGGATGGACCATTCCAAGCTCCATAGCCAGAGTATCCGTGGCAGAGATGATTGGAAACTCAATCTCAACGTCAAGTTTCTCTTTTATCCACTCAACCCATTTTATGTGGCTGAAAACCTGGTCTATGGAAAGACCGATTAGTTGGGTATTGAGCTCGTCGAACTCTTTTTTGTGTTTTTGAAAACTTACGAACTCGGTGGTACAAACCGGTGTAAAATCGGCCGGGTGGCTGAAAAGCACCGTCCATTTGCCCTTTAAATCCTCAGGCAAAGTCATAGGCCCGTGTGTCGTTTGAACCTCTATGTGTGGAAATTTATCTCCAAGTAACGGCATTCCCATCTTCTTCTCCTCCTTTTCTGTTTTTATAACCTCTTCGACTATCTCTTCTATGAGCTCTTCGACGCTTTTTTTCTCTTCCAAAGCCTTCTTCTTAAGCTCCTCGAAGCTCTCTCCAACAAGCTCCGCAACCTTCTTTAAAACCTCTTTTTGGGTCTTTAATATCTCTTCGAATTTATCCTGTATTCCCATAATACACCTCCGCGGTTTAGAAATATTTTAATAAATTAAGCTTAAAACTTATGCTACAAAAGTAGCATAAGCTTAGCTGTTAAGTATCTCAACCGCTTTTAGAAGTTTAAGACCAGCTTCGTTTACGCTGTTTTGTCCTACCAGCTTGGCCTCTCTTGCCGCTATATAGGCCTTCTCGAAACTCTCTTTGCTAAGACCGCTTCTTTTAATCGCCTCTTTTATGTTTTCAGGCAGTATTCTTACCTTTTTCTCTTTTACATACATACTCCCGGTCTCCGCTATCGCTTTTACGACCCTGTAGATAA
>JAMOUF010000099.1 GCA_027068245.1 Campylobacterales bacterium
AAGAACCGGATTTTTGGCCCTTGCTTTAAGAGGTGCCATGAGAGGTGATATAGGCGGTGTTAGCTGGCACCACTGGCACAAGGCCAGCGTAAACGGAAAGTGGTTCAAAGCGACTCTTTCAAACGGCAAGAAACCGCCTAAAGTCACGGTTTGGAACGAATATCCATGGCCGCCTGAGTATCCGCTCTCCACATATGAGATGAGCTTTTTGCTGCCGCATCTTCTGATGGATGAGGAGTGGAAGAAGAAGTGGAGAGAAAGAGGGTTTAAAGTACCTCAAAACCTCAAGGTATGGGTTCCCAGGATGTATAACCCTGTCTGGATAAATCCGGATGGTTTTAGATGGATAGAGGCTTTGAAAAGAGAGGACCTTATCGAGCTCTCCTTCAATCTCTCACCGACATGGAGCGAGACCAACTGGTATTGTGACTATGTTTTGCCAACGGGACTGGCAGGCGAGAGACACGACCAGCAAAGCGAGCCCAGCAAACCGGAGAAGTGGGTGGCTTTCAGACAGCCCGCACTAAGAGTCGCTTTGGAGAAGATGGGATGGAAACCCAAAAATCCAACCAGAGCCACGCTCGAAGCCCATATGAAAGCGGGGCTTGGAGAGATTTGGGAAGAGGTGGAGTTTTGGGCCAACCTGGTTGTGGACTACGTTGACCCGGACGGCAAGCTGGGCGTCAAGCAGTATTGGGCCAGCAAAGCCGACCCAAGCAGGGCCGTAACCATACCTGAATTTTACCAGGCGGCTTTCAGTCTGTTGCCAAATCTGAAAAAAGCGGCTGAAGAGGCCTATCCCCACAGCAAATATCCCTGCTATGAGTTTATGAGAGATAGAGGGGCCTTTACCGAGGAGACCAATATCTATAAACCTCAGGAAAAAGAGGTGGAGTTCGACGGCGAATACTATATCGTCCACGGCCATAGATATCCAAAAGACGAGGTGATGATAGACGAGGACGGCGTGCTTTGGGTGGAGCACGATGGGCATAGAAAATCGATAGGTGTGAAAATCGGCGACAAAATCTATCAGGGATTTCACACTCCGGATAAGAGACTCGATTTCTTCGTGGACTGGATGGTGGAATACAGATGGCCAGAATACGCCATTCCAATCTATCCAAGGGATAAAGATGAGAGAAAAGAGATGGTCCATCTGGTAACTCAGGTGCACCACGACTTTTTGAAAAAAGATAACGAGTTCGCGCTAAACACCATATACAGACTGCCCTATATGATACATACAAGAAGCGTCAACTCCAAGCATCTGATGGAGATTAGCATCAACCACAACCCTATCTGGATACACACCAGCGACGCTAAAAAACTTGGCATCAAAAGAGGTGACAAGATAAGGGTCAAAATCGTAGATACGGTTAGCGGGCTGGAGTCCGGATACTTTGTGGCGATGGCCGTTCCTACCGAGGCCACGAGACCGGGAGTGCTTGCATGCAGCCACCACTCCGGAAGATGGAAGCTTAAAAACGCAGTTGAGATTCCTGGATTTAAGCACAAGCTTGGGGTTTTGGGACTTGGAGCTCCACTTTATAAGATGAGTATGGATGGAAAAGTTGGAAAACTTAGAGCCAAAGAGGGCATAAGAGAGGGTATGCTAAAAAGAAAGGATACCTGGCAGTTCAAAGAGATAAACAAAGATTTGGAAAATATCTGGTGGGACGGATTGACTGGTGCCTGGCAAAATGCCGTAGCTCCCGTTCATCCGGACCCGATAGCCGGAAACCACGCATGGCATCATAAAGTGGTGATAGAAAAAGCCAGGCCAAACGACAAATACGGTGACGTATATGTAAATTACGAGAACAATTTCAAGGTCTATCAGGAGTGGAGAGACAAACTGACAAGACCGCTCACTCCGGACCTCAAATACAGAAGACCTCTTCATATGCCGAGGCCAGCGGTGCCTTTGAGTGAAGAGGCCTATTTGAATCCGATGTATAAAAAAGAGTCATAAGCCGCCGGCTTATGACCCTACATCGCATCGCTTAAATCATACTCCTCTTCATAATATTCCTTCGCTTTTTTGGGACTTGATAGATATGTGGCAATCTCCTCTATCTCTTTTTTCGTTAAAGCCTTTGCGTATGGCTTCATCATATCGGCTCTGTTGGAGTTTATCCTCTCCTCTTTGTATCCCAAAAGCCTGTTTACAAGATACACTTTGCTTTTATACGAGAGTTTGGGAAATCCGTTCGTTCCAGCTCCGTCTATCCCGTGACAGCCGTAACAGCCGTGTTTGTTATATAGTTTCTCACCCTGGGACGCATAAATTAAAGCTATAAAAATCATAAACAGGAAAACTCTTTTCATAATCTCTCCTAAAGTATGAGTGCGTTAAAATATACCCTAATTTTAGCAAAAGGTTTTTTTATGATAGATTCGAGGGTTGGGATGTATGATTTGCTCTCAAGGATATTTTTATCCGAGCTTGATGGCGAGACTCTGGCTAAAATCGAAAAACTGAAAAATTTCCAGGAGCTTTTTCCAAACTACTTCGAGTGGGAAGAACGGCAGAAAAAGAGCAGATACAAGCTTATCAACGAGGTTTTGAACGTGGATTATACAGATATCGCCATTATGCACCTGATTCCTTATGAGAGCTTTTACACAAGGGATGACGCCATGATAGAGAGTGGTGGCGCAAATCCGGTTTTGCAAAAATACAACGATTTTGGATTCAGAGTGGATTTGGACAGGGCCAGGGTGGTAAGCCCGGACCATATAGGAGTGGAGTTGGAGTTTATGAAGATGCTCTCACAGGCCCAGAAGAGGGCTTTGGAAGAGGAGGATTTCGAGGCTGCAAGAGCCCTTGCGAAAGAGCAGAGGGATTTTTTGCAAAACCATCTGCTCCAGTTTGCACCTCTTTATCTGATAAACGTGGCCGAACAGGCAAGAACACCCTTTTACAAAGATGCGGCCAAGCTGGCTTTGGAGTTTTTGCTGGAAGATTTCGAGTATCTGAGCGAGGAT
>JAMOUF010000100.1 GCA_027068245.1 Campylobacterales bacterium
CTTATTATGGTTTTTGTGTCGGTCTTTTCATAACCTTTTGGCGGCAGATTGTCATAGACAACCTGCTCTTCAAGGACTACGTGGACTTTTTCGCTAATGTCAAACTTCAATCCCACCGATCCGGATAGCTCGTAGTTTTCGGTAAAATCGTCGAATCCCTCGTTGGCTTTTAATTTGACATAGAGCAGGCTATGCTGGTTAAGTCTGTTGTTGTATTCAGCCTCCTCTATCAAGGAGGCGAATCTGTCGGTAGGGGTGTTGTCGGCGTAGTCGAGGATATTGTATCCAAGGCCCAGTTTCAGTATAAGATTGCTGTTATCATCCTTGTAGACCTCTTTTCCGGCACCTATTCCAAACTCATACTTTCCGTCGTAGTTTTTGAAATCCGGGTTTCTGAGCCAGTCAAAACTGAAATATCCCAGCCATCCATCATAGACATACTGGTCCAGATCAAGTGAAGAGGTGTATTCCTCGTTGCTTTTTTCCCCGTTGTCCTCTGCATAAAATGCGCTTAGGGAGAATTTCACATTCAATGGTTCGTTGAGGTATCCGGATGTTTTATAAAGTAGGGAGTATTTTGCGTTGAAATTCGTTGTATCGCTGTTTCCCGTAGTATTTGTAAATCCTGCGTCAAGGTTCTGTTTAAGATTTTCAGAGGCTGCCAAGCTAAGTGCTGCGGCACTGATGAGTGCGACTACTTTTTTATTCATTTTTACTCCTTTGTTGAAATATACTCTTCAAACAGGTATCTGTGATCTTTGGGTATCGCCTCGAAGATGGCGTAAGAGAGCTCTCTTATCTCCCAAAGGGCCGATCTGGAACTTCTAAGGGCCAGAAAATTTTGCAGTGAACGGGCGTTAATGGTCCATGTGAGTTCTGTTTTGTAGCTCTCCGGCAGACAGTATTTTGCCACATCGTTGGAGATACCGGATTTCAATACTTTTTGCAGGTTGTTTAAAGCCGCGATACTCGCTTTGTCAACCATCTTATCGCCTGTTAATACCAGGTATCTGGCCGCACTCTCAAAATCCTCGTCTTCAAAAGGTTCTTCATTTTTAAGCTCTTTTAGCGTGTATCTGGTGGATTTGACGCTCAAAGAGGCCATTCTGTGGCGGGCCAGTTCTTGCAGCAGGGCTCTGGAGATACCCTGGATATAAAAGGTATAGCAAAGATGTTCCAGTGTGGAGGCGTGTTTAAACTTGTTTCCAACCCGATCAATCAGCTCCAGATCTTTCGGTCCCCCCTCGTCGCCTTTGTCGAAACTTTGCCAGCATGTCCTTATCGCATGGGCACAAACTTCCAGCGGGGTATGGTGTAAAAGGGTGACTTTCATCTTTTGCCTTTATGGTAAAATTGGTTAAATTATATCAAAAGAGACGTTATATGAGATGCGATGAGAGGTTTTATCCAAGTGTGGAGGATTTTAGGGACTCCTTTTTCAGAGACAGGGACAGGATTTTACACTCCTCCTCTTTCAGGCGGCTGGAGTATAAGACCCAGGTTTTCATAAACTACGTGGGAGACTATTTTAGAACCAGGCTTACACACTCTTTGGAGGTATCTCAAATCGCCAGGACCATATCGAAACAGCTGGGACTGAACGAGGCTTTGGCCGAGGCCGTGGCGCTGGCTCATGACCTTGGTCATACCCCTTTTGGGCATGTGGGAGGGGATGAGCTGGACAGGCTTATAAAAGAAAAATACAGTCCCTTCGGTTTCGAGCACAATTTTCAAAGTTTCAGGGTGGTTACGAAACTTGAGAAGAGATACAAAGATTTTGAGGGCCTAAATCTCACATTCGCTACACTCGAAGGTATCTTGAAACACTCATACCCTTACAAAAAACCTTTTTTATCCGGATGGTATGAGGAGGTTTTCGAGCTTGACAAACATCCAAGCCTTGAGGCCATGGTAGTGGATAAAGCCGATGAGATAGCCTATATAAGCGCCGATATAGACGATGGGATAAAATATTCGCTTATAAGTTTCGATACCATCAAGAAAAACGAGCTGGTGGCCGAGATTATGCAAAAGGCCAAAGATGAGGGGTATGAGGAGGGGAGCAACCTTTTTCGCTACAGGTTCACATCTTTGCTGATAGCGAAGATGGTGGTATCGCTTATTGAGGAGTCCAAAAAGCGTATTCCCAAATCCGACAGGGTGCTTTGCAAGAGCCTTCCGGCCTCTTTGGATATTCCCATCACCTATGAAAAAGATATGGAGCGCTCCATAAAAGAGCTTAAAAAGATTCTCTTTCAAAAGCTATATCGCCATCCCCAGATTTTAAGAAAGATGCATGCGGGCAAGGAGTGTATAAAAGGACTTTTCAACGCTTTAAGCACGGAACCCAGACTTATGCCGGACAGCTTCTATGAGCGGTGTGAAAAGGAGAAGAGTTACAGGGTGGCGGCCGATTTTATTGCGGGAATGAGCGACAGGTATGCGATGAAGTTATACAGGGAGTTATACGGTTATGAGTTGTGATTAATTTTAGTAACTCTCTTTTCGGTGGGCGATTTTTACAATCTCAATCTCGATTATGTCCTCATAGATGCGGTATATAATTCTATAATCTCCCACTCTGTATCGAAAGAAGGGTGAGAGGTTGCCAACAAGTTTTTTACCTATATAGGGATTTTTGGCTAACTCCTTCTCTATCTTTTCCAAGATTTTTATCTTCCACTTCCGATCGATATTTTTTAAATCTTTGTAAACCTTTTTATCAAAAAGGACTTTATACATTCAAAAGCTTCTTCATCTCATCGAGAGTTATAAGCTCTCTGTTTTTTTCATCGACTCTTTTTTGTGCTTCCAAAGTGTCTACGATGTCGTCAAGATATTCTCTTAGTGCCTCTTTGACGAAAAAACTTTTTGGCCGTTTTGTAAGTTCGCTTAGTCTATTAAGTTTTTCTTCGAGCTCTTTATCCAGTCGAACGCTAATCATGCAACCTCCTTGTTATACTTGTCATACA
>JAMOUF010000101.1 GCA_027068245.1 Campylobacterales bacterium
GTCATCCCTGTATTTGCCAAGCTCATGGGGTTCGATAAAGATGTTTTGCGGCAGTTTGATATACCCAAGCTCCATCGCGATATCCAGGTTCTTCTCCATGGAGCGGCCGATTATGCAGACCTTTCTGCCATATTTTATACCGTGGTCTATAGCCTGGTATACCCGGTGGATGTTGGAGGAGAAGGTGCTCATCAAAACCCGTCCTTTGGCTCTTGAGAAGAGCAGGTCGAAAGTAGGGCCCACACTGGCTTCCGATTTTGTGATGCCGGGGTTGTGGGAGTTGGTGGAGTCGCTAAGCAGCAGCAAAACGCCTCTCTCTCCATAGTAGGCCAGCCTGTGCAAATCAGCCGGATAACCGTCTATGGGGGTATGGTCTATTTTGAAGTCCCCCGTGTGTATGATGGTGCCTGCCTCACAGTTTATAGCCAAAGAGGAGGCGTCGATGATAGAGTGGGTCATATGTATCCACTCCACCTCGAAATCCCCGATTTTTATCGGCTTTCTCTTCTCCACATATCTAAAATAGCTCTTGTAGTTTCTCATACCGTGCTCGTCGAACTTGTTGCCAATCATTCCAAGAGGCAAAGGGGTGCCGTATATCGGGAACTGCATCTCCTTAAACAGATATGGCACCGCCCCTATATGGTCCTCATGGGCGTGGGTTATGACGATACCGGATATCTTGTCCTTTATCTCTCTTAAATATGTAAAGTCGGGAATCAAAATATCCACGCCGTGCATATCCTCGGTAGGAAAGCTCATACCCACGTCCACGACGATGGCGCTCTTTTCCGTCTCTATGACGGTTATGTTGCCCCCAATCTCCCCAAGGCCGCCCAGTGGCGTTATCCGGACCTTTCCGTTGGATTTGGTGTTGATTTTGGGAGTCAGACGGTTTTTATGCACCCGCTCGTTGGCGGAAATGGATTTTCTCATATCCCTGTATACGCCGTTGCTATAGTTAGGATTGTTATGTCTCTTTTTATGATGTTGTCTTGGTTGGTTTTGCTGGGTCTGCTGACTCTTTTGTTGATTGTTCTGATTGTTTTGGTTGTTCTCCATCTATCTTCTCCTTCACTTCTTTAAATATCTGGTGATAGATAGATGTGCTAGCTTGATGAGGCCTGACAGATGAAGCGAGGTTCAGCCGGGAAAAGAGGGAGGAGAGCAGCTCCTTGTCAAAAACCTGGGACAGGTTCTTCATAAGGGTCTTTCTGGGCTGCTTGAAAGCCGTTTTCAAAAAATCAAAAAATCCGCCATCTTCCAGGTTTCTTTTTTTATTTATCAGCAAAACCGCCGAGTCCACCTTGGGAGGCGGAGAGAACGACTCGGGCTTTACCACCGCAACCCTCTCCACATCGCCACTGCTTTGCGCCAAAACGGAAAGAGAGGAAAACTCTCTATTCCCCTCTTTCGCACCAAACTTATCGGCCACCTCTTTTTGAAGCATTACAAGGATGTTTTTGCATCTGTCGTCCTGCAACGCCTTCAAAACGATATTCGTAGCCACATAGTATGGCAGATTTGCTACCAGGTCATAATCCCTCTGGACTAAATTCCTCTCCCACTGCTCCAGCACATCCCCGCAGACAAGTTTGAGCCTACCGCTCTTTATCTCATCTTTGAACCTCTCTTCGAGGTATGCACAAAGCTCTCTGTCAATCTCAAAAGCTATCACATCTTTAATTTCTAACAGCTTTTTTGTCAAATCACCTAATCCAGGCCCAATCTCGACTATCACGTTGTCGTTTTTGGGCATCGATTGGATGATTTTTTCCAGCACCGCCTCATCTTTTAAAAAGTTCTGCCCGAATCTCTTCTTAGCCTCTATCAAAAAAACTCCTTAATGTTATCGAAATATTACTTAATCTACACTTTTAAGGTAAATTTGTCAATGTTTCACGTGAAACGGCCCGCTTTTAAAAATGGTATAATCTGTAAAAAAGTTAAGGAGCTGGAGCCGGATGAGAGAGTATTTCGCAAAACGCATCATACCCTGCCTGGACGTAAAGGACGGCCGGGTGGTAAAGGGTGTGAACTTTGTTGGGCTCAAAGACGCGGGCGACCCTGTGGAGGTGGCGAAGCGATACAACGAAGAGGGGGCTGATGAGATAACCTTTTTGGATATTACGGCCACATATGAAAACCGTGACACCATCGTCCATATAGTGGAAGAGGTGGCAAAAGAGGTCTTTATCCCGCTGACGGTTGGCGGAGGGATAAGAGAGCTTGAGGACATCTACAGACTTTTGGCGGTAGGGTGCGACAAGGTCTCCATCAATTCGGCCGCAGTCAAAAGACCCCAGTTCATAGACGAGGGGGCGAAGCGTTTTGGCTCCCAGTGTATCGTAGTGGCGATAGACGCAAAGAGAGTGGGGGAGAGTTGGAACGTTTTTGTGGCCGGCGGACGCACGGATACGGGCAAAGACGCTATAGAGTGGGCCAAAGAGGTCTACGAAAGAGGGGCCGGTGAGATACTGCTGACAAGCATGGACGCGGACGGCACCAAATCCGGATACGACCTTGAACTTACCAAAAAGATAAGCGAGGCGGTGGATATACCCGTAATCGCCAGTGGCGGGGCCGGAAATATGGAACATATAAAAGAGGCTTTTACAAAAGGGGAGGCTGACGCGGCACTGGCCGCAAGCATCTTTCACTACAAAGAGATAGATATAATGGAGCTTAAACGCTACTTGAAAAACGAAGGGATACCTGTAAGGCTATGATAATATCTGCTGGAAATGAAGAGATTTTCGATTTTGCCACACCCATAGGGGTAGGGCTTGTAGAGAGCGCCATGAACCTCTCCAGGCTGGCACTCTTTGAGAAGCCGGAGTTTTTGCTGTTTATAGGAAGTGCCGGAAGCTATGGAAAAAGAGAGATTTTCGAGATAGTGGAGTCCAGGGGCGCAACACAGATAGAGCTCAGTTTTTGGCAAAACTGCTCCTATACGCCTATAGACA
>JAMOUF010000102.1 GCA_027068245.1 Campylobacterales bacterium
TTTGAAAAAATACCCCAAAGTATACAGAGCAACCATATGGCTTGGAGCCCAAAGTGAGAGTCTGGATTTGGAAAACATAAAAAGCATAGAGGATACCGCACCACTGCCCCCCTCGTTGGTAAAAGAGACCATAGAGGGCTTTAAAGGCGAATTTAGATACATTCCTCCCGCATACAGCGCTAAAAAGGTGGGAGGAAAGAGAGCCTACAAACTTGCGGCGAAGGGTGAGGAGGTGGAACTAAAAGAGGTAGTATCTCGTATCGAGGATATCAAGCTCATCTCATACCGACACCCCTTCATAACCTTCGAGGCAACCGTCAGCGAAGGCACATACATAAGAAGCCTCGCAGAACATATCAGCGAAAAACTTGGCTTGAAAGGGACGCTCAGCTATCTTGAAAGAGTAAGAGAGGGTATGTTCAAATACGACAATGAGCGAAAGCTGGATGTGGTGGAGTATCTAAACACCGAACAAAACTTCACCACACTCTCAAAAGATGATGTCTGGCATGGCAAAAAGATAGAGAAAAATATGCTTAAAAACCAGAAAGATGGTATATACCACCTGCTGTTTGATGACTTTTTCGCCATAATCTCAGTAGAAGGCGAAAGGGTAAAATACCTGCTGAACCAGATACCGAGAAAGTAAGATGAAAACTCTTTGCTATGCCAAAATAAACATCTTTTTGAAAATTACGGGCTTAAGAGGCAGCTACCACGAGCTGGCATCCAGATTCATACTTTATAAAAAGCTCTATGATGTGGTAGAATTCATACCTCAAAAAACAGGCTCTTTCACCATCGTAGGAGAGCCTATTGAGAACAACATCATACACAAGGCCTATTTGAAACTGAAAGAGCACACAAAAGATGAAAAACTTGACACATTTTTCAAAAATTACGCCGTAAAACTTGAAAAAAACATCCCGATGGGTGCTGGGCTTGGCGGAGGCAGTTCGGATGCTGCCGGTTTTTTGAAACTTTGCAACACGGTTTTGAACCTTGGGCTAAACAATAAGGAGCTGGCCCATATCGGCCAGCAAATTGGTGCCGACGTGCCCTTTTTCATATACGGATACGATGCGGCAAATGTCAGGGGTATTGGCGAGAGTATCGAGAGGTTCGAGGACGAGGTGCCCCCTTTGGAGCTTGAGACACCGAAGGTGCACTGCGATACGGCCGCCGTTTACCGGTATTTCAGGCAAAACTACCTTGGCTTTGACAAAGCGTTGGCCGATAAAATGCTTCAAAGCACATCTAAACGGATTTTGGAAGAGTTTGCCCCTTTGGAGGCCAACGACCTTTACAAAAGCGCCGCGCAGCTTTGCGGCGAATTAAAAAAATACCAAAAGAGCCACTACCTAAGCGGGAGCGGCAGTTCAATTTTCAGGAGGGCGGATGAAAGCGGTAGCAACGAATAAAAAGGCGTATCACGATTTTGAGATAGAGGAGAAACTGGAGGCGGGCCTGGTGCTCTCGGGCAGCGAGGTAAAAGCCATAAGGGCGGGCAGGGTCAACCTCAAAGACAGTTTCGTAAAATTCATAAAAGGAGAACCCTTCGTCTTTGGAATGCATATAAGCCACCTGGACTCAGCCAACCCACATTTCAAACCGGACGAGAAGCGCCCCAGAAAACTACTGCTGCATAAAAAGCAGATTGACAAACTGCTTGGGAAAACCAGCCAAAAAGGTTATACCGTAGTCCCTTTAAGGCTATATTTCAACAACAAAAACCTGGCAAAACTTGAGATAGGACTTGCCAAGGGTAAGAGTTTGCACGACAAAAGAGAGTCCATAAAGAAAAAGATGCTCGAAAGAGAGGCCAGGGCCGCTATGAAGGATTATAGATAGTAATCCTCAAATCATACAGCGCCCCATCGCGTCTGAAACGGACCCGGACCGTGTTTCTCCCTTTACCCGGCTTTATCGACACGCTCTGACTTACCATGCGGTAGTCCCCCTCACAGCCCACATAGCTTTGCAGATGGCGCTTTGAGTCTGCAGGCTCTATGTTTATAAGAACCTCTCCGTTGCGATATGCGCTCCAAAAACAGAGCCTGTCGTTAACGCATATTTTCCTGACCTCTTTGTCAGTCAGAGTAAAAGCCACGGGATATATCTTGAAGGCGCGTTTTTTATAAAAGACCTCGCCACTTACCTCCACTTTAACCGGACTATACAAAGGGGCCTGGTCGGAGCATGGATAGAGGGCCTCAACCTTCATCTGCTTTAGTTCGAGCTCTTTTTGACGATTTTGCTCTTCAAGCATATAGCGTTGCTCTCTAAGCTTTTCGGCCTCGATGTAGTCTTGGCAAATCACTTCCTGTTTCACTTTGGAGAAGTCGTTGAAAAGCTCTTTATCCACGCCACATACCTTCTCAGCGCATCCTGTAAAAATTAGTAGAATTAAAATATAAAGCGTAAATCTATACATAATCCCTCCTGATAGGAGGAATTATACACTGTTTTTGTGGAATGAATGTGGATTATTTGCGGAGTTCTTTGATTCTTGCAGCCTTGCCTTTTCTCTCTCTTAGATAGTATAGCTTGGCTCTTCTTACACGCCCTCTTCTTAAAACCTTGATATCTTTTATACTGTCGCTGTAGATTGGGAATATTCTCTCAACTCCGATATTGTTGGCGCCTATCTTTCTTACCGTAAAGGTTCTTCCGGTCCCCTCTCCCCTGATGGAGATACATACACCTTCAAAGTTCTGGATTCTCGTTTTATCGCCCTCTTTTATCTCAACGGCAACCCTTACGGTGTCTCCCGCTTTAAAATCAGGAATCTGCTTGGCTTCAACCTGAGACTTTTCGAAATGCTCTATATACCTGTTTCTCATCTTTTTTCCTTTTATGGGTATTAAGGTCTGTAGTATCTGGTCCTTAACAGTGCCATACTGTTTTTTAAGGCTGTAATTTTAGCGTGATTTCCCTTTAAAAACTCTGAAGGAATTTTGCTACCTTCAAACTCTATAGGCTTGGTGAACGCCGGAGCCTCCAACAGCCCCTCCTCGAAACTCTCCTCCACCAGCGACTCCTCGTTTCCCAAAACGCCCCTGATGTTTCTGGCTATCGCGTCGCTCATAACCAGACTGGCAAGCTCCCCGCCGGTAAGGACGAAATCGCCTATACTGAAAACCTCGTCCGCATAACGCTCCACAACCCTCTCGTCAAAGCCCTCGTATCTGCCGCTGACGAATATTATATTCTTTTTCAACGCCAGCCGCTTGGCGTCTTTTTGATTGAACCTTTTTCCAGCCGGCGTGGTAAATATAACCCAGCTCTCTTTCTCCCTGACGCTCTTTATCGCATCGGCTATCGGCTGGGGAGTTAGCAGCATACCGGCTCCGCCCCCGGCTTTTGGGCGGTCTACCTTCTTGTGCGAATCTTTGGAAAACTCCCTAAAATCCACGAACTCGGTCTGCAACAACCCCTTTTGGATGGCCCTTTTTAGTATGGAGTCTTCAAAGTAGCATCTCATAATCTGGGGAAAGAGGGTGAGATAGGTAAATTTCATGAAGCCTCTAATATCTCTTTTGCGCCCTGAAGCTCTATTTTTTTACTCTTTAAATCCACATCTTTTATAAATTTGTCCAAAAAAGGTATCATAAAACTCTTTGCAAATCCAAGCTCTTTAAGTGAAGGTTCTGTCTCTATCTCCAGATAGTCGCATGCAGGAAGGCGCTGGATATCTTTCACTTTTCCCAAACGCTCGCCCTTTTCATAGGCATCAAGCCCTATGATGTCAAACCAGAAATACTCGTCCTCATCCAGGGAGATATCTTTTCTCGTCTCATCCATGGTGGTATAAAGATATGCGTTGGTATATCTCTTCGCCTCCTCGGGAGAGTTTATCTGGGAGAATTTCACAACGCCCCGAGCCGGATTGTAGTGCTCTATGGTAAGCTCTCCCCTGTCGGTGGAAAATGTGGCCCCTTTTTTGAACTGTTGTGGAAAATCACAGAGAACGTGGAGCTTCATCTCACCTTTCAAACCTACGCTCTTGCCAAGTCTAGCGATATTGAGCCTATCTTTCAAAACTAATCCTTCGGCTTGACGTTAACCTTGTAGCTAACCCCGTCTTTGGCCTTGCATCCGGATATGATGGTCTTGATGGCCCCTATCATTTTGCCCTCTTTGCCGATTATCTTTCCCGCATCGGCCCTGTTGGCATAGATGGTAATCTCCGCATATCCGTCGTTTATCTGTTTGAAATCCACCTCTATGTCTTCGGGGTGGTTTGCCAAAAGCTTGGCAAAATCCCTTACAAAATCGGCTACCATCCTATTTTCCGGTAATCTTTTTGACCCTCTCGCTCATTTTGGCGCCGCAGCTAAGCCAGTAGTTGAGTCTGTCCTCGTCCACTTTTACAGTAATGGGGTCAGTAAGCGGATTATAGTATCCCAACACCTCTATCCATCCGCTGTCTCTTCTTTTTCTGCTGTCTGTAACCACCACTCTGTAAAAGGGCTTTTTCTTTCTTCCAAATCTTGCAAGTCTGATAACTGTCATCTAATTTCTCCTTTTTAAAATTTAATGTAAAGGGATAAAGGCAAAAGATGCCCTTAACTCTTTACATTTTTGGAAAACCGGTTCCGCCCATCTGTTTCATCATGTTCTGCATATCCTGCATACCCTTTTTGCCGGCAAATTTCTTGGCGAATTTGGCCGCATGGTTGAACTGCTTGAGAATCTTGTTGACCTCCTGCTGGCTAAGCCCCGAACCTGCCGCAATCCTTCTTTTTCTGGAGCTGTTTTTGAGTATCAAATCCGGGTCTCTTCTCTCCTTTGGAGTCATGGAGCCTATCATTGCTTTTATCTTCTTTATCTCGGAGGAGTTTTCCAAATCCAAATCTTTGATGGCCTTCGCCATATTTCCCATCCCGGGAATCATGGAAATCAGAGATTTAAGGCTTCCCATCTTCTTTATGGACTCCAGCTGCTCCAAAAAGTCCTCGAAATTAAATTTGCCCTTGGCTATTTTTTTGCTTATCTTTTTGGCCTGTTTTTCATCTATAACGGCCGCCGTCTTCTCCGCCAAAGACTCCACGTCTCCAGCTCCCATCAATCTTCCGGTAATTCTGTCCGGGATGAAGACCTCCAAATCGGGCAGTTTCTCCCCCGTTCCCAAAAATCTTAGAGGAACCCCTATCTGATGGGCCAGACTTATAGCAACTCCCCCTTTGCTGTCACCGTCGAATTTGGTAAGAATCACGCCGCTTATACCCAAATCCTGATTGAACTTGTCCGCACTTCTTACCGCATCCTGTCCCGTCAGCGAGTCCGCCACATAGAAAATCTCATCCGGATTCGCCGCGGCTTTTACCTCTTTTAGTTCCTCCATCAGCTCCTCGTCTATTGCCAGACGGCCGGCGGTATCTATCAGCACCACATCATAGAGCTTCTCTTTAGCTTCACTCAGAGCCTTTTTTACCACGGTTACCGGGTTTTTTTCGCTCTCATCGGCCCAGATATCCACCTCTACCTGCTGTGCGAGCTGTTTTAGCTGCTCCACCGCGGCCATTCTTTGCAAATCCGCCGCCACCATCAAAACCTTCTTGCCTCTTAGTTTTAGATAGTATGCGAGTTTTGCCGTGGTGGTGGTCTTACCGCTTCCTTGAAGACCGCTCATCAACACAACCGTGGGGGGTTTGCTGGCGTATACGAAACCTTTGTTGCCGGGAGCTTCCAATATCGAAGTCAGATTTGTCTTGAGCGCTTTTATGAAGCTCTCTCGCCCTATACCCTCTTTTTTCGTATCGAGTTCCACACGGCTTATAAGCTCTTTTACCACCTTGTGATGCACGTCGGCTTTCAAAAGTGATTTTTTAAGCTCCGCCAGGGCCTTTTTAAGGGCCTTTTCGTCATCTTTGAATCTGAGCTTTTTTATAACGCCGGTAAATGAACTGCTTAGGGTTTCAAACAAATCTATCTTCCTTCTTATAATTTAGTGGCAATTTTACTTAAAAAAAGATTAATTTTAGCTAAATTTAATTTTTGCCGCCTCATCTTATATTAAACTCTTTTGGCTCCGGTGCCTCGAAATCGTAATTTAGCAGCTTCATCCGTTTGGAGTGGAGCATCATTCTCTCCCAGGGCTTTCCTCCATAGAGGGTATCACCGATGATTGGGTGTCCGGCTCTTGCCAGATGGACCCTTATTTGGTGGGTTCTGCCCGTTTTTATCACCGCTTTGACCTTTGTCTTTTTGCCGTGTATCTCCAACGGAGTTATATGGGTGATGGCCTCTTTTCCCTTGCTTCTGGAGATACGGCTTTTGGCCCTGCCATCCTTTTTGACGGTCAAGATAGGCAAATCGATAGTCATCTCCTCTGGGATGATGCCTTCAACCCAGGCCACATACTCTTTATAGACGTTCTGGTTTTTAAACTCCTCCACCGCCTTTTTACGAAACTCCTTATCCTTTGAAAGCACCAGCACGCCGCTGGTCTCTTTATCGAGTCTGTGGATTAGCTCATAGCCGCTGTCGCGCTTTATCTCCTCGCTGGTGACATGTGCCGGTTTGTTGATGGCCAAAACCTTCTCGTCCTCAAAAATCACCTCCGGCTGTTCGATTTTTTTCACCCGAAATTTTGTTTTCGTATCTATCTCTCCCCTGGCTATTTGAACCTTTCTGTCTCCAACATAGACCAGCCCCCTGTCTATCAGCTCCTTGGCCTTTTTGTTGGAGATTCCCAACTGCTCAGCCAAAACCTTGTATGCCTTATCCTTCATTACACTCCTTTAAAAAATTCTCCACTTTTTCACTAAGAGGCAGCCTCACAGATTTTCTTCTGCCGCTTTGGCCGCTTATGAGCTCTATATCGCCCTTTGGCACCTTGAAAGTTTTGCTTAGAAACTTTATAAGCTCCTTGTTGGCCTCTCCCTCCACGGGCGGGGCTTTTATGTTGATTTTGAGACTGTCGCCCAAAAGCCCGGCAATCTTGTTTTTGGAGGAGTTTGGCTGGGCCTTTATAAAAAGAATTACGCTATTTTTTTCTTTTTTATACCACATCTTCCAGCTCTTTTAAAATGGGCTTTATATCGGCCTTTTTCACGATTTTCGTGGGCTTTGGCAAATCTTTTATAGCCTCTGCCAGTTTCGAGGCCTGGGTAATTTCGATGCCCTCTACGGAGTCGTAACTCTCTTTTTGGTTGAAAAAATACTCTCCGCTGATGATGGGTTTGTTGAAAAAGGCTGGCTCCAAAGGGTTGTGTCCGCCCACTTTGCCCGTAAAACTTCCCCCAAGTATCACAAGGTCGCTTGCGGCGTAGATGTTGTTTAGCTCACCAACCTTGTCCACCAGGACTATATCGCTTAAAAGGTCCTCTCTTTGGCTGAGTTTATGATAGCTTAGATTCTCCCTTTTTGCAATCTGGCTCAAAAGTTCGTCCACCTCCTCAAAACGCTCCGGATGCCTTGGAACCACCGCCAGCGTTCCGCCCCGCCCACTGGCAAGCCAGGCTGTGGCTATAATCTCCTCTTCGGGCTCGTGGGTGCTTGCGGCAACGCTCAAAAAACCTCTTTTTTCATATTTTTTAGTAACCCTGGGAGTGTTTAAAAGCTTCAGGTTTCCCACCACTTTCACATTTTTGGCGCCAAGCTCCTCAAGCCTTTGCCTGTCCTTTTCGCTCTGGGCGAAAACCGCGTCGATATTCTCAAACACCCTTTTGTAAAGCCATCTGAATTTCAGATACCTCCTATAACTTCTATCACTTATGCGGGCGTTTATCAAAAGGGTTCTGGCCCCTCTTTTACGGCTTAAAAAAAAGAGCAGATACCAAAGCTCCGCCTCGGCAACCACCAAAGCCTTTTGGGGTTTTAGCCACCACCAAAGCAGCGGCTCAAAAGGCAGATACCTCACATTTGGAGATATCTTTTTGGCCTCGTTGAAACCGGTCTGGGTTATGACGGAAATATTGGGCTCGTCAAATCTTTCAGCCAGCGGCTCTATCAGTTTGGTCTCGCCCAAAGAGCAGCTGTGGAAGTGGATGGAGCTTTTGGAAAAGGGTGGGTTTTTAAACAGGAAAAACCTGGCCGGAATGGACCTTTTGTATTTTTTTTTAAAAATGAGCGGTATCAAAAAAGGTATGGCCAGGCCGTATGCTACAAAGAGCAAAGAGGTGTAGATATAGCTAAACATCACCTCTTTAAACTTCTTCTTCCTCTAAATAAAGAATCCTGCCGCAGTGAGGACAAGTGGTAATCTCCTCACCCTTTATCACCTGGGCGTAGGTTTTGTCGTTTATCTTCATAAAACACCCCATACAGGCCTGTTTTTTAACGGGCACCACGGCGCTGTTTCCGGCCCATCGGCGGATTTTCTCGTAAAATACCAGTATCTGCTGGGGAATTTTTTCTATAAGCTCGCTCTTTTTCTTGAAAAGCTCCTCTCTTTGTCTCTCAAGGGCCTCTCTCTCCTTTTGGACCTCCTCCTCTATCTCCTTTAACTTCTCCTCCTGCTCTTTGAGGCTCTGCTCCAAAGCCTCCCTCTCCTCTTTTTTGCTCTCGCAGAGATTTTCGAGCCTGGCTATCTCCTCGTTGGCGAAGTTTATCTGCTCTTTTGCGATATCCTCTTCAAGCTGGAGAGCTTTAAGCTCCTTTTCCGTCTTTACCTGGGCGCTCTTTTTCTCAAGCTCGCTCAGTTTGTCGGCCAGCTCTTTTAGATGGAGCTCGTTTTTGGCCTTTTTGACCTCGCACTCTTTTATCTCTTCATCTATCTGCGCTATAGCCTGGCGCAGGGTCTCCACATCTTTTTTTGCTCTATTGAGCCTCTCTTCAACCTCCGCTATTTTTGGGCCGAAGCTGTCAATCTCTTTGTCGATTTTGGAGAGCTCCACCAGTTTCGCGATATAATCTTTCATTCTCAACCTTTATAATTTAGAGGATTTTTCACTGGTGCAATTATAGCCTCAATTGAATATTTTTTCAATTCGTCAGCCATTACCTCGGCAAAAAACCTCTCACTCTCGAAATGGCCTATATCTATTACGCCAAGTCCCAAAATTTGCGCCTTCACCGCGTCGTGATATTTCAAATCCCCGGTTAAAAACAGGTCGGCTTTGACACTGTCTATCAATCCTCCTCCACTGCCGGTGGTTAGGGCAATTTTTTCTATTTTATCCGGACCCTTCACAAATCTTAAGCATTGTAGGCCAAAACTGTCCCTGACCCACTCCAGGGCCTCCTCAAAACCCATCTTCTTCTCAAAATAGCAGACAAACCCCTCGCACTCCACACCCTTTGCGCCCAGCACCTTCGTCGCCACATAGCGGTTCAGGTGGGTTTTGTCAAAATTGGTATGAAGGGCGATATGGGCGATATCCTTTTTTATAAGCTCGACTAAAATCTTATCCGGATAGGAGCTGTAATCAATCCTTTTTATGGGGGAGAATATCAGGGGATGGTGGGTTATAATCAACGAGCCGGGCTCCAGGGAGCGCACCAGCTCCTCATCCATATCCACGCTCACATAAACCTTTTCTATCCTCTTTTGCCACTCGCCAACATTCAGGCCGCTGTTGTCCCACTTCTCCTGCAGCTCAAAAGGCGAAATAAGGTCTAAAACCTTCCACACATCCCTAAGCCTCAAGTTTCAGCTCCTTATAGACCCTGGCGCACCCCTTTGCCAGCTCCCTTACCTTGAGTATGTAGTTTTGCCTCTCGGTTACGCTGATGGCCTTTCTGGCATCGAGCATATTGAAGGTATGGCTTGCCAAAAGGCAGTAGTCGTACGCCACCAGCGGCAGCTTCTCCTCCAGTGCCCTGTTGCACTCTTTCACATAGTCGTTGAAGTGGCTGAAAAGCATCGATGTATCAGCCACCTCGAAGTGGTATTTGCTAAACTCGAATTCCCCCTCTTTGTGAACGTCGGCGTAGGTGACGCCCTCGCTCCAGAGGATGTCGAACACGCTCTCCACGCCCTGCAGATACATAGCCAGCCGCTCGGTGCCGTATGTTATCTCCACCGCAACCGGGTCGCACTCGTATCCGCCTACCTGCTGAAAATATGTAAACTGGGTGACCTCCATCCCGTCAAGCCAGACCTCCCAGCCAAGCCCCCAAGCTCCAAGGGTTGGGCTCTCCCAGTTATCCTCCACGAACCTGATATCGTGTTTTTTGATATCAAGACCCAGTGCCTCCAGGCTTTTTAGGTAAAGCTCCTGGATATTGTCCGGACTTGGTTTTATCAGCACCTGAAACTGATAGTAGCTCCCAAGCCTGTTGGGGTTTTGGCCATATCTGCCATCCGTTGGCCTTCTGCTTGGGGCGACGTAGGCCGTGGACCAGGGTTTGTTGTCAAGAGAGCGTAAAAATGTGGCCGGATGGAATGTGCCGGCACCGCTTGGGATGTCATAGGGCTGTAATATCACGCATCCCTGTTTTTGCCAAAAATCCTGCAGCTTCAATAGCAGTTCGCTGAAAGTCAACATTATATTCCAAGCTCCTTTTTTATCCTGGCCTCGTCGAATCCGCATATCCACCTGCTTCCAACCAAAACCACGGGAACTCCCCTGCATCCGTGTTTTAAGCAGTCCTGGGCCGCCTTTTTGTCTTTGGAGATATCTATCTCCTTAAACTTTATCCCCTCTTTTTTGAAAAACTGTTTAGCCCTGGTGCACCACACACATCCGGGGCTTGTAAAAAGAACCACTCTTTTTTGCGCCATCACTCCTCCTTTATCTTGTCGTTTCTTATGCAAACAAGGTCGCCCACGCTCTTTCCAACCCGTTGGGCCACCACTGAGCATTTGACCTTGAACAGATGAAAAACCCTCTCATCTTTCAAGGTGTCCATACATTCGAAATTTCCCATACCCTTCGCCACTATCAAATCTACGCTCTCAAAAAGAGCGCGGGTCTGCTGGTTTACCCTCTTTAGCAAAAAACCTGGCGTATCCACTCCGCTGTTTACAATCTGCGCTACCACATCCATCTCCACCGCGGCGGCCTCTTGCTCGGTCACATCGTTGATGATGGGCCTGCCCCTTACCACATAGTATTTCTCCATATCCGGATAGAAGTTCTCGATAACCTCCAAAAGCACCCTGTCATAAAGATGCTCTCCAACATTGTCGCCTATTAGCATAAAGCTTTTGGCATCTTTTAGCCGCTTAACTATCTCCATCTTCTCATCTATGGCAAATTGTGCCTCGAAAATCTTTTTTATCTCCTCTTCTATATCAAATCTGACCTGGGTGGCGAAATCTATTACGTTTCCAGCCACGCTGGCCCTGAGCGCCGCGTCTATCTTGCACTGGGCCTCATCTATCTTTTTTAGCACGAAATCGAGATAGGAAAAAGCGCCGTTTAGCGTCTCGATTTTTTGACGCTCGAAAAGGTCCTCTTTGCCAAGATATGCGGCTATATCCCCATACATCCTCACTGCAGCCTCCGGCGGGGTCTGCTTAAGTGAAAAAGAGGCTATATCCAAAGCCGCGATTTTCAAAATCTCGCGGGCACACTCATCATCGCACCCGTTTGCCTTGGCAGTTCTTAAAGCCTGGTCGAAAAGACAGACCAGGCAGTCGCTTTTCATATTCATCAGGCATCTTTCGCGTCAATCAGCACTTCAACCTCGCTCGAGTCGCTCTCCACCTTTTTGGCTTTGGCTATTCTGTCCTCCTCCAGCTTGGCCTTAAGCTCCTCATCGTCTATGGCTAAAATCTGCATCGCCAAATAGGCGCCGTTCACGGCCCCGGCCT
>JAMOUF010000103.1 GCA_027068245.1 Campylobacterales bacterium
CGGTCTGCTTGTCATAAGGCTGAAATAGACCAGTCGCATATAAGCTGGATTAGAAATCCTGATAATTGGCAATGACATATTGTGCCCGGTTTTTTTTATAAAATTTGACACCTATGTACTAATGCGTTATAATATTTTAACATCAGATTAAGGAGGTGCAGTTATGGTACCGGTAATGATAGACCCGTTCAAAGAGCTTAGGGATATAGAGAGAAAGATAGCCTCGATGCTGGAACTTGAAAATCAGATGGCCCAGCAAAAGGAGAATGTCTGGATGCCGGCTGTCAATGAGAGGGAAGACGAGGATGCCTACTATCTGGAAGTGGATTTGCCAGGTGTCAAAAAAAAGGATATCCACATTGAGGTTAAAGACAACGTGCTGATAATAAGCGGTGAGAGAAAGTTCAAAAAAGAGGAGAAGGACAAGAGTTATGTTAGGGTGGAGAGCTTTTTTGGCAAATTTGAAAGACGATTCACCCTTCCGCCGGATGCTGATACGGAACATATCGAGGCCGAGGTGGATGACGGCGTTTTGAAGATAAAGATACCAAAAATCAAAGAGTCCAAAAACGTTAAAAAAATCGAGATAAAATAGGAGGCTCTGCCTCTTATTACACTTTAATCCTTCTTTTGCTATACTCTTTTTAAAAAATAAAGGAAGAGTTATGCTTCTATTCACTCCGGGACCCACACCCGTTCCAGAACGCATAAGACAGGTGATGGCGGCGCCCACTATCCATCACAGGACACCGGAATTTACGAAAATTTTCAAAGAGACCAGAAAGCTTTTGATTGAGTTTTTGAAGATGGACGAGGCGGTGGTTTTCGCTTCCACTGGCACCGGTGCCATGGAGGCCAGCGTGGTGAACTTTTGCAAAAAGAAGGCTTTGATAGTAAACAGCGGAAAGTTTGGCGAGAGATTTGTGGAGATTGCCAAAAGTTACTCCAAGGAGTATGTTGAGCTCAAATACGATTGGGACGAGGCGGTAAAGCTGGATGACATTAAAAAGGCCATGAGGGAAAATCCCGATATCGACAGCTTTTTTATCCAGATTTGCGAAAGCTCCGGCGGCCTTAGGCAACCCTTTGAGGAGGCCTCGCAGCTGGTAAAGGCTCTAAACGACGAGGTGGTAGTGGTAGCTGACGGGATTACGGCCATTGGCGTTGAGCCTATCGACACAACCCATCTGGACGTGCTTATAGGCGGCAGCCAGAAGGCGTTGATGCTGCCTCCCGGACTCTCATTTTTGGGCCTTAGCCCATACGCCCAGAGGGTTTTGGGTGAGGGTGCCGGATACTACTTCAACGTTGCCAAAGAGCTAAAAAGCCAAAAAGAGGGCACCACGGCCTTTACCGCGGCTACGACGCTTATAATCGGGCTTAGGGAGATGCTAAACATCCTTATAAAAGAGGTTGGGTTGGACGAGCTTTACGACAGAACGGACAGAATAGCCTCGGCCACCAGGCTTGCGGTGGAGGCTATAGGCCTGACGCTCTTTCCCCAAAAGCCAGCCAATGCCATGACTGCCATATATGACGAGGATGCGGAAGCCATAAGAAAGATTTTGAAATCGAAATTTGGCGTAAACGTGGCAGGAGGGCAGGAGCATCTAAAAGGAAAACTTATCAGGATAAACCATATGGGGCTTATAGAACCATATGAGGCCTCATTTGTCGTAGATTCCATAGAGATGGCTCTGGACGAGCTTGGCAGAAGAAGTTACGAAGGCTTGGCAAACAGAATTTTCAACGAGACATATTTTAGAATTTTAGAGGAATAGTATGGTCTATGAACACGAGATTCCAAAAGGGGCGAGGCTCTATTTTGGAAAGAGCGCCAGGCTTAAAAGGGATATCGAGGATATCGCCAGCAAGATTTTATACAAAGAGGGTTTTGAGGAGATATGCACGCCTCTGTTCTCTTATCACCAGCACCACTACATAGAAGACGAGAGGGAGCTGATTCGGCTAAACGACGAAAAGAACAGAAAACTCTCGTTAAGGGCGGATAGCACTATCGATGTGGTGAGGCTCATTACAAAAAGGCTTGGCAGAAGCACCGAGCATAGAAAGTGGTTTTATATCCAGCCCGTATACAAGTTTCCTACGAAAGAGTTTTATCAAATTGGCGCTGAGATGTTAGACAGCCGGGATATCGAGAAGATCTTAAAGATCGTTATAAAAATATTCTCTGAACTTGGCATAAAACCCAAGCTTCAACTCTCAAATATAAAAATAGCACATATTTTAAGCCAGAGTTACAATCTGCCTCTTGAGGTATTAAAAAGCAGTGATATCGACAAGATCCTTGAGATGGGAACCGGCTGGATCGAGAAGTTGCTATATTTAAGCGAGATCGGGCAGATAGAGGGGCTTTTGGGTATAGTTCCAAAAGATATAGCAGATGAGCTCGTTAAGATTAAAGAGTTGGCAGATTCGATAAATTATGATAATTTAATAATAGCTCCGCTTTTTTATACCAAAATGAGATATTATGAGGAGCTTTTTTTCAGGTTTTTTGAAAACAACCTAACTCTCGCCATGGGAGGCGAATATGAAAGCGGCGACCTGGAGGCTGCGGGTTTTGCCATATACAGCGACAATATCATAGAGATAAAAAAGGTGGAAAATGAAGGCTGATTTGATTGTTGGAATTCAGTGGGGAGACGAGGGAAAGGGCAAAATCGTCGACCTTTTGGCGCAGGAGTACGATATCGTCTGCAGGTATCAGGGAGGGCACAACGCCGGCCATACCATCGTGGTGGATGGCAAAAAGATAGCTTTGCACCTGATACCTTCAGGTATATTGAACCCAAAGGCCACGAATATTATCGGAAACGGTGTGGTAGTCAGCCCAAAGGCTTTGCTAAAGGAGATGGAGCAGTTCGACGACCTTGAGGGGCGGCTTTTGGTAAGCGACAAGGCTCATCTGATATTCAGTTATCACGAAGAGATA
>JAMOUF010000104.1 GCA_027068245.1 Campylobacterales bacterium
AAGCATCGGTCTGCATGAAAGAGATACGCTAAAGCTTATCAGAACCTTGAAAAACCTTCAAAAAAAGGGTAACACTGTTATCGTGGTAGAACACGACAAAGAGACCATCGAGCATAGCGACTATATAGTAGACATAGGCCCCGGGGCTGGAAAAGGGGGCGGCGAGGTGGTCTTTGCCGGCACGGTGGAGGAGCTTAAAAAGAGCGATACGCTGACGGCGGCCTATCTTAGCGGTAAAAAAAAGATTGACTACTACCGCCAACGGGAGCAAAAGGAGTGGATAGAGATAAAAAATGTAAACATAAACAATATCGAAAACCTATCAGCCGCCTTTCCCCTTAGAAATTTCGTGGCGGTTACGGGTGTCAGCGGCAGCGGAAAAAGCTCTTTGGTTTTGCAAACCCTTCTGCCGGTGGCAAAGGAGGTTCTAAACAGGGCCAAGAAGGTGAAAAAGGTATCGGGAGTGGAGATAGAGGGCCTTGATAGGCTGGATAAGGTGATATATCTGGACCAAAGCCCCATAGGAAGGACCCCAAGAAGCAACCCGGCCACATATACGGGCGTGATGGACGAGATTCGGGCCCTTTTTGCCAAAACGAAAGAGGCCCAGCTAAGAGGATATGGGCCTGGAAGGTTCAGTTTCAACGTAAGTGGCGGCAGGTGCGAGAAGTGTAAAGGTGAGGGTGAGCTGAAAATCGAGATGCATTTTCTGCCCGATATCATGGTGAAGTGCGACGCCTGCAAGGGCAGAAGATACAACGAGCAGACCCTGGAGGTGCACTACAAAGGCAAAAACATAGCAGACGTGCTTGAGATGAGCGTGGATGAGGCGTATGAGTTTTTCAAAGCGATTCCGAAAATCGAGGCTAAGCTGAAAACCCTTAAAGATGTGGGTCTGGGCTATATTACCCTGGGACAAAACGCCACCACGCTAAGCGGTGGCGAGGCCCAGAGGATTAAGCTGTCAAAGGAGCTTAGCCGAAAGGATACGGGAAATACGCTCTATATTTTGGATGAGCCTACAACCGGACTGCATTTTGCGGATGTTGACAGATTGGTGAAGGTTTTGCACCATCTGGTGGAGCTTGGCAACAGCGTCATCGTCATAGAGCACAACTTAGATGTTATAAAAAATGCTGACTATATCATCGATATGGGACCGGAGGGGGGAAGCAAAGGAGGCAGGGTTATAGCCGAGGGAAACCCGAAAGAGCTGGCGCAAAAGTTTGCCATCACCTCCCACACGGCCAGGTTTTTAGCCAAAGAGCTGGGATTATCGGAGTGATTTTAGGCACTCCTTCAGCTCCCTCTCATCCAAAGACCTGCCGTAACAGAGTTTTCTTCGCTCCAGATATTTCAAATCCCTTTTCAGTTTCGCCCTGTAATAGGCCTTTGGAAAACTCATCGAGAAGGTTTTATCCAAAGCGTCGTTTCTTGGGTCCAGGGGGTATCTCTCTATGCAGTGCGTGGGTTCGTGGGATTTTAGACAGTTAAGCCTGTTTTGATATACTTTCATAATTTCATTTATATTTGTGATTTCGCCTATGTTTGAAAATGCGAACAAAATCAACGGGAAAAATAGAAAAACAGCTTTCATAAAAATCCTTTTTTTCGAAATTATACCAAAGGAGTGAGTTGAAAACTTTAACCATCATAGATACCTTCGGATTTTTCTTCAGAAGTTTCTACGCCCTTCCGCCTCTTAAAAGCAAAAACGGTTTTCCAACCGGGCTTTTGACCGGATTTGTGAATTTCATAAACAGCACGGTAAGCGAGGAGGGGAGCGACTATATCGTATTTGCACTTGACAGCGAGGGGCCAAGCTTTAGAGCCCAGATAGACAAAAACTACAAGGCACAGCGTCCAGAGCCGCCCGAGGATTTGAAAAAACAGCTTCCAGTGGCTATAAACTGGATAGAGAAGATGGGGTTCAAATCGATAAAGAGAGAGGGTTACGAGGCGGACGATATCATAGCCTCACTGGTTAAATGCGCCAAAGAGCAGGATATAAAGGTGAAAATAGTCTCTCACGACAAGGATTTGTACCAGCTTATCGAGGATGAGAGGGTGGTTTTGTATGACCCTATAAAACGCCTGGAGATTGACGAGGAGGGCGCAAAAAGAAAATTTGGGGTTCATCCAAAACAGATAAGGGACTATCTGGCCCTGGTAGGCGATGCCAGCGATAACATACCGGGTGTGAGGGGGATAGGTCCCAAGGGGGCTGCGAAACTTCTGAACGAATACGGCACGCTGGAGAATATATACGAAAATATAGAGAGCATCAAGCCCCCCAGGATAAAGAATCTGCTGATAGAAGGCAAAGAAAACGCTTTTAAAAGCCAAAAACTCGCCACGCTTAAGAGTGACGTTTTGCAAAGCTGCGATTTCGAGGAGTTTGGACTGCCAAAAATCAATCCCATCGTCAAGATAGCGGATGAACTGATTGACCTGGATATCACGGCTGTTTTGAGAAAACTCAAAGAGCCCGTTTTAAAAAGAGGCGAACCAAAAAGAGTGGAGTTTAAAGCCAAGATGCTCGATACCAAAGAGAAACTTTTCGATGTTTTGAAAAAAATGGAAAACGAAAAACTTACCGCTTTCGATACCGAAACCGACTCTTTGGATACCAAAAGCGCCAAACTGGTAGGATACAGTTTCTGTTTTGGCGACGAAGAGGCATACTATGTGCCCGTGGGACACAGCTACCTGGGCGTTCCCTCACAAATAGCGATCGATGACGCCCTTGAGGGGATAGAGAAAATTTTTCAGCGCCATATCATTGGGCACAACCTGAAATTCGACCTATCTTTGCTCTACTCCCAGGGTCTGCCTAAAAAAGAGAACATCAAAGATACGATGATTCTGGCCTGGCTTGCCGACCCACAGGGCAGCGTTGGACTTGACGGGGTGGCGCAGCGCTATTTGGGGCACGATATGATAAAGTTCAAAGAG
>JAMOUF010000105.1 GCA_027068245.1 Campylobacterales bacterium
AGCCGTCTCTTTGATAGGGTGGATGGAGGTTGAGGAGGTTCAGCCATACTATGTGGAGGGACTTTTACATCTGGCAGGACTTTTTGATAGCGGGGTGCTGGAGTTTAAATATAACCTCAAAGTTAACATTAATAAACAAAACTATGATAAACTAAAGAATTGGTATCTGGATATCTACAGGGATATAGCCGCCCACTATATAAAAAAAGAGGACAGCAGACTCTTTTTGGATAGGTATTTGACAAAGGAGAAAAATATACGCCCAAAAGATATCCAAACAAGGAGTTTCGTGGACTACTATTACGAGCTTTATAAAAAAATCGGAACCCAGATGGAAAGAGAGATGGAGTGAGAATATTTATCGTTTTTCTTGTTGCCGTGTACGGACTGTCTATCAGCCAAAGCTATACCCAGGCTCTTAGGGCCTATCTTACCTCCAAGGGGTTTGATGTTTTTGGAGAGGTGTTTGCGTATGATTTTAACGGTAACGGTCAGATAGAGTATAACGACTGGGTAGTTTTGAGTTTTACCGATAAGGAGGTATACCAAATAAGAGGCGTAGATCCGGATAGGGAGAATCCACTGGGTTTAAAAAGGCTCAAAAAGATAAAATTAAATATCCTTCAGCCCTCCGGATATCTTGTAAAGGGAAATTTTGTGCTGGATAAACCGCAAAAATCCTATTTTTACCTCTCTTTGGTAACATCAAACGTCTACAAAGTTTTCTCAACCCCCAGGGATAAATTTTTGAAATACCTTCTGATAAAAGATATGACATATAATATAGACGACCATAAAGCCTTCATCCTTCATAAAGATCCGGACAGATACGAAAATATCCTAAACCACTTCGATACTAAGGGTTTTACCTGGAGTGTGGAGATGGATGATACGTATATATATTTGGCAGACGGAGCAAACGGTCTGGTGGTGCTTGGAAATGATTTGAAAAATTTAAAAAAGGTAGATCACATCCCAACCCCCGGCCACTCATACAAGGTGGAGCAAAGCGGTAAAAAACTCTTTGTGGCTAACGGTAAAAGCGGAGTGTGCTGCGTAAAAAAAGATAAGTTTTTCCCAAAACGGGGAATAAAAGAGGATGTGGAAGATCTGGATGTGAGAAAAGGGCTCTTACTGGCCGTATCTCCCAAAAATGGCTTCTATCTATATAGGCTGACATCTTCAAAACCGCTCTTGATAAAGAGTTTCAAATCCTCTTGTGCCATTGGCGGAAAGATCGAAGGGGATAGGGTCTATATGCTCGATGGGTGTAAAGGTTTGAGCCGATACGATATAAAAGAGTCGAAACTCTCCAGACTGGTAAAAAAGAGCGGCTTGAAGAGTTTTGAGATAGCCGGCAAAAGATATATAGCTTACGCCAGATGGGATGAGAACGCATTTTATATTTACGATATAGCAACTAAAAAAGAGAAAAAGATAGAGACCCTTTTTAATATACATAGATTGAAATACTATCCGGATAAGAGAAAAATATTTGTTTTAAACAAAACTGCCTCCATATCCTTGTGGGATCTGGAGGACTTGGATATAAAATTTGTGAAAAACATCTATCTGCCTTATCCGGCAATGGATCTGAAGCTGGATCAATCGGGTAAGATAGCTTATATAGCCGACGGGGGAAACGGCCTTGTGGTGGTAAAGATGGATCTGTGATTTCGGCTTTTAGCTTGGAAATTTAGATTATCGCAAAGCGTTGTGTGCGATATTGTGCCAGCTGTAATTGAAATTATTTGACTTACTACACTAATATGATATAATAGACCAAACTTACATTGAAGGAGGTGCAAGATGGTGCCTGTAATTATCGATCCGTTCAAAGAGCTTAGAGATATAGAGAGAAAGATAGCCTCGATGCTTGAACTTGAAAATCAGATGGCAAAACCCCAGCCAAAAGAGAGTGTATGGATGCCGGCTGTAAATGAGAGGGAAGATGAGGATGCCTACTATGTGGAGGTGGATCTGCCGGGAGTCAAAAAAGAGGATATCCACATAGAGGTCAAGGACAATATGCTGATAATCAGCGGCGAGAGAAAGTTCAAAAAAGAGGAGAAGGACAAGGGCTATGTGAGGGTAGAGAGCTTTTTTGGAAAATTTGAAAGAAAATTCACCCTTCCGCCGGATGCTGATACCGAGCATATAGAGGCCGAGGTGGAAGACGGCGTTTTGAAGATAAAGATCCCCAAAATAAAAGAGTCCAAAAACGTTAAAAAAATCGAGATAAAATAGGAGGCTCTGCCTCTTATTACACTTTAATCCTTCTTTTGCTATACTCTTTTTAAAAAATAAAGGAAGAGTAATGCTTCTGTTTACCCCAGGACCCACACCGGTTCCAGAACGAATACGCCAGGTGATGGCGGCACCTACGATACACCATAGAACCCCTGAATTTACGAAAATATTCAAAGAGACAAGAAAGCTTTTGATAGAGTTTTTGAAGATGGACGAGGCGGTGGTTTTCGCTTCCACCGGCACCGGTGCCATGGAGGCCAGCGTGGTGAACTTTTGCAAGAAGAAGGCTTTGATAGTAAACAGCGGAAAGTTTGGCGAGAGGTTTGTGGAGATCGCCAAAAGCTACTCCAAGGAGTATGTTGAGCTCAAATACGATTGGGACGAGGCGGTAAAGCTGGATGACATTAAAAAGGCTATGAGGGAAAATCCCGATATCGACAGCTTTTTTATCCAGATTTGCGAAAGCTCGGGCGGCCTTAGACAACCCTTTGAGGAGGCCTCGCAGCTGGTAAAGGCTCTGAACGACGAGGTGGTAGTGGTAGCAGACGGGATTACGGCCATAGGCGTTGAGCCTATCGACACAACCCATCTAGACGTGCTTATAGGCGGCAGCCAGAAGGCGTTGATGCTGCCTCCCGGACTCTCATTTTTGGGCCTTAGCCCATACGCCCAGAAGGTTTTGGGTGAGGGTGCCG
>JAMOUF010000106.1 GCA_027068245.1 Campylobacterales bacterium
CGGCCGATATAAAGAAGGAGTCCAGGTCCATATGCACTTTCATATTTACCCCTTTTTGTTAAAATATTAGCACCAATCTACAGATTGATAACCATAAAACAACACTTTGTTAAGTAGGAGAGAGATGGTAAAGTTTGAGACGGTTTTGGAAAGGCTCAAAGATATCCTTTCAAAAGAGCTTGGAGAGAGAAGGGTTTACAATAAGGATGTGGCACAGGCTTTGGGTATATCGGCTGAAAATCTATCAATGCTAAAAAAGAGGGGAAAAATGCCCCTTAGGGAGATTTTGGACTTTTGCGCCAAAAGGTCCATCTCCATAAACTGGCTGCTTTACGATCAGCATCCAGATACCCTCAGCGACACTACCCAGCGCTATATCTACGTGAAATACTTTAAAGAGATAAACGCAAGTGCTGGCGGCGGGGCGTTTAATTATGAGACCAAGATGGAGAAGATAGCCCTTGACAGGGAGTTTATCCGGATAATGGGCTTAAACGGCCAGGCAAAACATCTTGAGGCGATAAACCTTATAGGAGACTCTATGGAGCCTCTGTTGAAAGAGGGGAGCGTAGTTTTTGTGGATACCTCTCAAAAAGATATAAAAAAAGGGGGTATCTTTGTCATATCCACGCATATGGGGCTTTTTATAAAAAGGGTGGTGCTAAAGCTTGACGGAAAGGTTTTGCTGGTATCGGAGAACAAAGAGTATGCCGAGGAGGAGGTGGATATGGAGAGTATCCGGATAAAAGGAAAAGTCATAGGCGCGGTGGATAAGATTTAAGGTTTAAATAGTAAAATTACATATTAAAACTGTGTTAACCAAAGGTGGGGAGTGAAGGTCTATCTAAAATATCTTGCCATATTTTTGTTGATTATCTGGCTCTTTTTGTCCCTTGAGCTATATATGGTGTTGGAGCCTGTGGCCGTCTATCCAAAAGACTATCTAATCCCTGTTTTGATGGCCGCGGTTTTGGCTCTGTTCCCCACGTTTTTGGAAAAAAGGCTTAAAGAGCAGAAGAGCGAAAACCACAAAATCGTAAACAGCCCCAAAAAGGTGGTGGTAAGCAAGGAGATGGACCGTTTTGATACGCTTACGGGGGCCCTTAGCAGAAAGGTGTTTAACGAGATAATAGGTATCAAGGTGATGGAGGCCAAACACAGGGGCACCCCTTTGGGAATGATAATATTCGATATAGACTATTTCAAGAAGATAAACGACAGATACGGGCATCTGGTTGGGGATAACGTATTGAAAGAGGTGGCGCAGATAGTAAAGTCCAATATAAGAGAGAGCGAATATTTCGTCAGGTGGGGAGGGGAGGAGTTCGTGATTTTACTGCCGAACACCAACCTTCATGGGACCAAAATGGTGGCCGAAAAGCTTAGGCGGGCCGTGGAATCCCACCAGTTCAGGGATATAGAGAGGCTTACCTGCAGTTTTGGAGTTACTGTCTTGAAAAAAGAGGATACTATCACCAGTTTTATAAAAAGGGCTGACGAGGCTCTTTACGAGGCGAAAAAGGGTGGCAGAAACCAGGTAAAGGTAAAGTTATAAGAGTCATAGTATATGGGGATATCCACGGCTGTTTTGACGAATTTTTAGCCCTTAGAGATAAGATAGGGCCCAAAAAAGGGGATTTGGAGATAAGCGTGGGAGACGTTTTGAACAAAGGGCCGAAGAGTTTGGAAGCGTTGAGGTTTATCCAAAACTCCTCCATAGAAATGGTCAGGGGCAATCACGAGGACAAATTCATAAGATACCACCAACACCAAAAAAGAGGCGGCAAAAATCCCATGAAACTAAATGATTTGGAAGAGAGTATCTATGCCGGCTTGACCCCGAAGGATATGGAGTTTTTAAACTCGCTCCCCATTTTTTTACAGCATGGGAGGTTAACTATCGTTCATGCCGGGGTGCTGCCATCCACGAACCTCTATAACCTTACCAAAAAGGAGGCGGCAAAGGTGATGAGGGTCAGGTATCTGGATGAGGAGGGGAGGTTTGTCTCTTTGGATGAGGTGGATATAAGAGAACATTTTTACTGGAGCGAGCTTTACGATGGCAGATACGGCTTTATAGTCTACGGCCATCAGCCATTTTTAAACCCCAGGGTTGACAGATTCTGTTTCGGCATAGATACCGGAGCGGTTTACGGCAACAAGCTTACGGCCGTCGTGTTTAAGGGGCTTGAATACCGCTTTGTGGATGTAAAGAGTCCGGCTTACGCCAAAAGTGAGAGGGGATGGGAGATTACCGATTTGTAGCCGACGTGCATCTTGCCAAACTTGCCAAATACCTGCGTCTTTTGGGTATCGATACGCTCTATTTTACCCAGATAGAAGACAGTGAGCTTATAGATATCTCGAACCGGGAGCAAAGATGGATTTTAACGAAGGACAGGGAGCTTAGCCAAAGAGCTCCCAGGGCTCTTTTGATAAAGTCGAACCTGTTGAAAGAGCAGCTAAGGGAGGTACTAAAGAGGTTTGAACCAAAAACCAGCCCCTTTAGCAGATGCCTCAAGGACAACGCCATTTTGGAAAAGGTTGAGAAAAAAGAGGTGTTAGAATATCTGCCTCCAAAGGTAAAGGAGTTTTACGAGGAGTTTTGGCGCTGCGGGGAGTGCGGCCGGATATACTGGCATGGAAGCCACTATGAGAAGATGAAAAGTTTTATAGATGAAGTTGGTGGTTGAACTCGGAGACGATAGATTTTAATATCCGGACAATATCCTCTTTCTCTTTTGCCGCCAGCAGGTTTTCTATGTTTTTTAGCAGTTGCTTTTTTTCGTAATATGTGGGCTTGGCTATGTATATGGATTCATATCTGGTTTTCTTCTCAGCCTTTTCGATCAATATCTCCTCATAGAGTTTCTCTCCCGGCCTCAGGCCGATAAACTCTATGG
>JAMOUF010000107.1 GCA_027068245.1 Campylobacterales bacterium
CATTTAAATGGGACTGGAAGCAGATGTTTTATTGTAAAAGATGGAGAAAATGAAGAGGAGCTTTGGAGTATTTTTGAGAAATTTTTAGAAATTCTTGATAATTTGAATGAAAAGGATGAAGTCTATTTTGATATTACACATCTATTTAGGTCGCTCTCTGTTATGAGTTTTGTAATGGCTGAATTTGGGAGTATCACTCATAATATTGATATTAAGGGAATGTTTTATGGAATGCTTAAAAGAAATGAACCCTCAAAACTTATAAATGTGGCTATGTTTTTTGAGTTTTTAGAGTGGGCAAAAGCCTTTGATGAGCTTGACAGGTTTGCATCTCTTGACAGGCTGGTAAAACTTGCAAATAAGAAAGTCTCTTCAAATGCATACTCCGTATTGCAAAGAATGGAGGAAGCTTTTAACATCGCAAATATGAGTCTTATTTATAATGAAATTCAAAGGTTAAAAACTAATTTAAAATATTTTGAAGAGAGTGAAGATAAAATTATCTCCTTTCTTGCTCCAAGATTTAAAGATTTTATAAATAGCTTAGATAAGAAAAGTTTAGGAGATTTTCAATTTGCACTGGCTGAGTTTTTTACCGAGCGTAACAACGCAGCTCTTGGGTATGTTGCTTTGGCAGAAGCTATTGTTACAAAATTGGGAGAAAATCAAGGAATTAACGAAGAAAATATCAAAAAAGAAAATGTCAGAAAAGAGATTAAAAATTGGATTATAGAAGGTTTTAGCAAAGAGTTTCCATATTCACATCCAAGAAAAAAATTTGCGGATATGTTTTTTAACAAAATCAATAAAATAAGAAATAATATCTGCCATCAGTTAGAAAATAGTAAAAATGCAAAGCACGATATAGAAAATCTGCCAGGTTACATTGAAAAGTCAAAAAAAATTTTAAAAAAGATATAATAGGAAATTAAAAGGAGATGGTAAAGGTGGTAAACTACATTTCCAAAAAACTTCTAAGAAGTAAGAAATTAAAACGAATGAGAAATATTTAAAAAAGAAATTAATGTAGGCGAAAGCCTACATCATCCCAAGCACCAGCTTCGCCTCATCGCTCATCTTGCTTCTGTCCCATGGCGGGTCGAATACCAAATCCACTTCAACCTCGGTAACGCTGTCAATTTTATTGGCGATGCTTTTTACCATATCTACGATACTCTCACCAACGGGGCAGACCATCGACGTGAGCGTCATAGTGATATGGACTTTGTAGCCATCTTCCTGGCGGATGAGCTTTATATCGTAAATGAGCCCCAGGTCGTAGATGTTTACGGGGATTTCCGGGTCGTAGATGGCTTTGAGGTATTTTATCACCTCTTTATACACATCCTCCGGTTTGCCGTATTTTTTATTGTGCTCCTCTACATCGAGATTGAGGGGGTTTTCCACCACAATCTCTTTATCGTCCACTTTTATGATTTCCTGGCTCATCTGCTCTCCTCAAAAATCTTCACGAACTCCTCTTTGAACTCCTCATCGCCAAGTTTCTCGAAAATCTCGTTTAAAAAGCTTAGCACCAGCATCTCTTTGGCCTCGGACTCGCTGATACCCCTTTGGCGAAGATAAAAGAGCTGTTCCTCGTCTATGTGGCCGGTGGTAGAGCCGTGCGTGGCCTCCTGGATATACTCGGTATATATCTCCATCTGCGGTTTGCTTATCATAAACGCGCCGCAATTTAACAATATGGTCTTGGAGTCTTGATATATGGAGGCGTGCTTGGCGCTGTTTTTGACTATCAGCAGCCCGTCGAAAATTCCTCTGGCTTTGTCTTTGAGTATATTTCTCGAAAGTTGCGTCGTCTTTGCCTCTTTTCCTCTGTGCTCGATATGGAAGGTGTTTCCAAGTTTTGACTTTTCCTTGCCAAAAATTATATGGTTCTCGTCACTTACCGCCCTCTCATCCAGCAGCACATGGTAGTTGTGAAGAGTCTTCGCGTTTCCAAAATCGAACGTATAGAGGTTGAAAACGGCGTCTTTTGCCACCTTCACATAGTGTGAGCCGATATTGGTAAAATCTTCGATATTCGTCACCCTGTTCGATATAAGCGTCAAAGCAGCGTAGTCTCCAATCTCGATATCAAAGCCGTTTAGATACAAAGACTCGTCGCTGATAGCCAGAATGTCTTCCGTGATTTTTATCCGGATATTGGGTTTTACGCTGATTTTTACCCTGTATGGAACCAGCATACCGTTTTTCGTGAACTTCTGAACTATCTTGTATTCGCCGGGCTCATCTATCTCTATATGTATCACATACGGGCTTAGAAGATGGGATATGTAGTAAAACTGGTCATAATGGCTGTCGTCGAATTTGGAGCTTTTTTCTATCTCCACATAGACGCTTTTGGGAGCTGCCGTGACTTTTCCATCCTCTATGAGGATGTTTTCCCCTTCTTCTATGCGGCTTACTTCAGGAGTGTAATACTCATAGTCCCTGTCGATGATGGGCCTGATGCCAAAATAGCGCAAATGTTCGGTCTTTGGGGTAGGGAGCCCCATCGATTTCAGTTTTTGAACAATCGCCTTTTTGTCATATTGTTCCAGGTTAAGTTGTGCTATTTTCATTACTCTTCCCCAAAAATTTTATATCCCTCTTTTTCAAGAGCGTCCACTATCTCTATACCGCCGGTCTTTAGAACTTTTCCGTCTTTCATAACATGGACGAAATCTGGCTTGATATAGTCGAGTATCTTTCTGTAGTGGGTGATTATCATAAAGGTTCTCTCATCGTTTCTCATCTTGTTGATGGCCTCGCTCACTTTTTTCAAAGCGTCGATGTCAAGCCCTGAGTCTATCTCATCCAAAATAACGAAATCCGGCTCCAAAATCTCCATTTGCAGTATCTCGTTCAGCTTCTTCTCACCAC
>JAMOUF010000108.1 GCA_027068245.1 Campylobacterales bacterium
AACTCTTTAAGCTCACTCTTTGCCAAAATAAGGTTTTGCACCTCCAATATCACATCTTCATACCTCATATTACGGCTATGGGACTGTGCCACTATGATCTTGTCAATTCTTTCAAACTCCCCTTTTTCAAAGTTGGCCTTCTTGCCATAGTCCAAAACCACCTCCGTTTTTATATCCACGCCGAACCTATCCGGATTCTTTTTCGCGTTCTCATACAAAATATCTCTAATCTCCCTTGCCATAACCACGGCTGCGGGCATATAGTTCTTATACTCATTTGTGGCAAAACCTATCATCAAACCCTGGTCCCCAGCGCCAAGCTCACCCTCTTTATCCACGCCCATACTGATATCCGGAGACTGGGCGTGCACGTAAACCTCATAGTGCAGCATATCCGGATAGACCGTCTCGCCCGGGTCAAACCCCTTTTCCGGATAGCCTATATATCTTAGCGCCTCCTTGGCACACTCTATGTAAAACTCCTCTGCTACGGGCTCTTTGAGTTTCACCTCGCCCCCTATTATCACTCTGTCTCCGACCACAAAGACCTCGGTGGCGACCCTGGCGTTTTTATCCAGCTCCAGAAGTCTTTGGACTATCATATCGGCTATAATGTCGGCGCACTTATCCGGATGGCCCGCAGATACTGATTCACAGGTAAATAGATACATACTCTCTCCTTTTAATTATTATATAATAACAGAAAAAATAAGGAGTTGATATGAGTCCGCAGCAGCTAAAAGAGTTTGAAGAGATTTTATTGAAGCGGAAAAAAGCCATTGAAGAGGAGATAGAGTCCATATCCAAAGAGCTGAAGGAGATGATTGATTTTTCGGCCGTTGAGATCGAAGATGTTGTCTACTGGGCCCAGTTGAAAACTCTTAGCGAAAGCGACCAGGCACTGCTAAAAAAGCTGCAAGAGGAGCTTGTGGCTATAAATCGCGCACTTCAAAGAATCAAAGAGGGGACATACGGAAAATGCAAAGACGGCACCGAGATTCCCATAGAAAAACTGAAAGCCGACCCGCTTTACGAGTGCTGATGGAAAAAATATGAAAGAGTTTAGCGAATACCTGGTTGAATTGAAAAACCTTATCAAAAAAAGAGGGCTGAAACACTCGGCCCAAAGGGAGCTGATACTCAAAATCCTTTTCCATGCAAAAGAGCATTTAAGTCCGGAGGATATATACAACCAGGTAAAGAAAATCAACCCGGCCATAGGCCTTGCCACCGTCTACAGAACCCTCTCCTTTTTGGAAAAAGAGGGAATGGTGGACTCCGTATCCTTTGGGGCAGAGGGAAAGAGATACGAGCTAAACAGAGGAGAACACCACGACCATATCATTTGTCTGGAGTGCGGAAAGATAATAGAGTTTTATAATGAGGAACTGGAGAGGCTGCAAGAAAAAATCGCAACGGGCTGCGGCTTCAAGCTCATAACCCACCAGCTAAACCTCTACGGCCTTTGCAAAGAGTGCCAAAAAGATGACTAATCGCCTCTGTATATAAGCTCTCTCTCCTTTTTCGGCTTTTTGGCGTCTTTGTGAATCTTATCCACCATATAGACAGGCGCTATGAATATAAACAGAATCGAACCTATCAAAAAGAGCGCCAAAAGATACATAGGCAGCAGTCTTCTATGCTTTTTCAGATTCATCGCGGCTCCCATCCACCAGTTTCAACGCATCATAGGCGTTTAACAGTATCTGCTTTTTGGTAACGAGCGGTTTTGTCAGAATGTTCTTATCCTTCTTGTCCAGCCCAGGAGTTGATATGATCTTCATAAACTCATCCTCAAGCTCCTTTATAAGAGCTCTCATACACTCCTCATACTTTTTCGTAATATCCATCACTTGCCCTTTGGCCTGAAAGCCTTTATAACGCTCTCATCCGTCTCGATATAGGGCCCGCCTATAAGGTCGATGCAGTATGGCACGGCGGGAAACACCGCGTCCAGGCACTCCCTTATGCTTTTTGGTTTTCCGGGAAGATTTATTATCAGGCTTTTGCCCCTTATACCAGCCGTCTGCCTGGAGAGTATGGCCGTTGGCACGTATTGCAGGCTCACGGCCCTCATCTGCTCCCCAAATCCAGGCAGCATCTTTTCACATACAGCCTCGGTGGCCTCAGGCGTTACGTCCCTTTTGGCAGGCCCAGTGCCTCCCGTAGTCACCACCAAAGCGCACCCTTCATCGTCACAAAGCTCTTTTAGGGCCTCTTCGATTTTTTCTCGCTCATCGGCCACGCAGCGATAAACTATATCGAAATCGTTTTTCAGATACTCCCCCATCGTCTCCATTATGGCTTTGCCGCTTATATCCTCGTATATACCCGCACTTGCCCTGTCGCTTGCGGTTACCACACCTATTCTTATCTTATCCACCCACCACTCCTTTGTATTTTTCATAAAATTTAGCATAAAAATTTTTAAAAACATATCTTGTAAAAATATAAAAGAGCGCAACTGATAAGATATTAAACAAAAGATCCTCCATATCAAAATCCCTGTAAGGCAGCGCCCACTGCACCAGCTCTATCACAATGCCATAAAGGGCTAAAAGAGCAAACTTCACCATATCCGGAATGAAATAACTTAGATCAAACAAAAAAGCGAGAGTAACAAAAGCTAAAATATGTCTGTATTTATCGCTGCTTTTTACATAGTCCTCCCCCATATAGGCGACAGAGGATACAAACTTTAACTCCTCTTTCGCAAAAGCGGCCCTTTTTATGTAGTCACTTTTTTCACTGGGCCAGACTGAGAGTATAAAAATTACTCCCAATGCCGTAAAAAAGAGCATTCTTATCCATCTTAACCGAATCATCTAAGCAGATGTCCCGTATCTTTTATCGTATAAACGGATG
>JAMOUF010000109.1 GCA_027068245.1 Campylobacterales bacterium
GTCCTCCGGGGAGTTAAAACGCTCCTCTCCCTGGTCGTAAAATATCTCGCTGCAGGGCCCGCATGGGCCGGTCTCGCCCATCTGCCAAAAGTTGTCCTTGTCCCCGAACCTCTTTATCCTCTCTTTGGAGATATGTTTTTGCCAAATCCTCTCGGCCTCATCGTCACTTTCGTGAACGGTCACCCACAGCCTCTCTTTATCGAGCCCCAGCACCTGGGTTACGAACTCCCAGGCATAGGAGATGGCCTCCTCTTTGAAGTAGTCTCCGAAACTGAAATTTCCAAGCATCTCGAAAAATGTATGGTGTCTGGCGGTATAACCCACATTCTCCAAATCGTTATGCTTACCGCCCGCCCTGATACAGGTCTGACAGCTGGTAGCCCTGCTCTCTTTTGGCGGAATCTCCCCCGTAAAATATTTTTTAAAAGGCACCATACCGGCGTTGGTGAAAAGCAGCGTGGCGTCTTCGGGCACCAGCGGGGCGCTGGGATGCACGGCGTGGCCCTTGGATTTAAAATAGTTTAAAAACTCTTCCCTGATATCCATAAACAGTATTCCTCATTTTTTATTTTTATTTTACCAAAATTAATTGTCCAAACTCAGATAGCCCTCGTTCACCAGCTCCATAACAATCTCTCTAAACACGGGAACGGCCGTTTGGGAGGCGAAATGGCGCAGTTTTGGCTCTATAACGGTAACCCCGATGGTGTATCTGTGCTTTTTGTCGTTTGCGAATCCGAAAAAGGAGCTGTTGTATTTTCTAACATACTTTCCTCTTTTTACCATATGGGCGGTTCCGGTCTTTCCGCCGATTTCAAGGCCCTCAATCTTCGCAACGGTTCCGGTTCCTTTTTGCACCACCTTTTTCAAAATATCTCTCATAATGGAGGCGGTTTTCGAGGAGACTACCTTTTTTGGTTTTGGAAAGTTGATATCCTTTCTCTTGCCGTTTGGCCGGGTCAGGAAAGAGGCTATCTTGGGTGAGAGGGCGAAACCTTCGTTGTTGAATACGTTATAGGCTTTTAGCAGCTGCATAAAGGTCACCCTGATACTGTAGCCGTATCCCACCGTAGCTTTGTAAATCTCGCTTTTTAGTTTGTACATGGAGACTATAGAGCCTCTTTTCTCGTATGGCAAATCGATTCCGGTTCTTTGGCCAAAACCGAAACTTTTAAGGCCGTTGTAGAATTTGTTGTATGGAAGCCTTTGGGCCAGCTGGGCTATACCTATGTTGCTGGAGTGGACTATAACGTTCTCGGCACTGAGCCAGTCGAATCTGTGCTCGTCCGTGATAACTTTTCTTCCAAGCTTGTAGCGGCCGTTGTAGCCTCTGATGACCTCCATGGGCGAAACCAGTTTATGTTCGAGCAAAAGAGCAAACGTAATGGGTTTGATAACGGAGCCGGGCTCGAAAGAGTATTCGATGAATTTGGGATTTAGAGCGCTTAGGTCTTTGATACGTTCTGGATTGTATCTGTTGGAGGTGGCGATGGCTATCAGTTTTCCCGTGGAGCTCTCCATCACGGCCGCTATTATCTCCCTGGCCTCCAAATCCTTTTTGTGGCTGTCCAGGATATTTTCCAGGTTTTTTTGCAGAAGCAGATTGACGTTTAGATGGACGTTGTATCCGTCTATTCTCTTCTTTATAAGTGCCTTTTTGTTTAAAATGATATTGTTTCCAATATCCCTTTTGCCTCTGATAACGCCGTTTTGCTGTGGTTTTAGGTATTTGTCGTAATACTTCTCTATACCCTTTATGCTTTTTGGATAGATATAGTTTATCCTCTTTATCCGGCTCTTTTGCACATAACCTACAACGGGGGTTAGAATATCTTTGTATGGATACTTTCTCTTCTCGCCGCTTTCGGTGATTGTCAGGCCCTGTTTGTAGTAGTTTTTACCGATTCTGTATGGTATGAACATATTCATCTGGTAAAATTTTCTGGAAAGGATTTTCAGCTGATAGGCCCTTTTGGTGTCAAGTTTGTATGAGAGGACCACATAGCCCCGTCGTCTGAGGGCCTTTTTCACACTTTTTTTATCCACTCCGCTGTATATGGAGAAGAGGTTTACAAAGAGCTCTTTTTTTTTAGGGTCTATACACCTGGTATCCACGGCCACCTCGTAAAGCTTGTTGGAATAGGCTATCTGGTATCCGTCCTGTGAGATAATCGAGCCCCGAATGGCCCTGTTCTTCTCCTCTATCACAAGACGGGGCAGCCGTCTGTCCTCGATGATGATTTTCAAAACCGCCAGAAGAAATATGGAGATACCGACAATTATAAAAATAAACAATATGACAATCTTTAAAGCCCTGCTGTTTTGTTCCATCTATTTTCTTATCGCCGATTTTTAGTTAAAATAATACTCCTAAAGCAATAAATATAGACTTAAAAGAGAGCGATGCAAGACAAAAAACTTTTCTATCTGGCCTCCTTGCTGATAATCCTGGGCGTCATATCCTCATATACCCTTACGACCTATGTGACAAGACACTTCGGATACAGCGAGTACCACTTCTTTTTAAGACAGCTCTTCTCGGCCCTCGTCGCCATAACGCTGATGTGGATTGTGGCGGCGAAGGTTCCACAAAAATATGCGATGAAGCTTGGGCTTGGAATATTTATACTCTTCTTTTTTCTTATGGTGGCTATGAGTTTTATGCCCTCCTCTTTGGTTACGGCCGTGGGAGGGGCAAAAAGATGGATAAGGCTTCCCGGTTTCTCGCTGGCACCCGTGGAGTTTTTCAAAATAGGGTTCATATTTTTTCTGGCCTGGAGTTTCAGCAGAAAGTTCGACGCCAACAAAACCAATTTCAAAAACGAGATTATACTTATACTGCCATATCTGGGCCTGTTTTTTTTGGTAGCCGTATCCATAGCCATATTTCAAAACGATATCGGACAGGTGATGGTGCTTGGACTGACACTCAGTTTTATGCTGCTCTTTGCCGGCAGAAGCGTAAAGCTCTTTTTTATGCTTATAGGCGTGGCTTTTACCCTGTTTATCATTTTCGTATCCATATCCGAAAACCGGATAAACCGGATAAAGATGTGGTGGGCCAGCGCGCAAAAGATAGTGCTTTCGTACCTTCCGCCATCGGTGGCTCAGGAGCTGAAACTGGATAACGTACAAGAATCGTATCAGATAACCAACTCCCTCCACGCCATCCACAACGGAGGCATCCTGGGCCAGGGCCTTGGGGGAGGCCAGATAAAACTGGGCTTTTTGAGTGACGTTCATACCGATTTCGTTCTGGCCGGTATGACGGAGGAGATTGGATTTATCGGTATAACTCTTGTGGTGCTGCTCTATGTTCTACTGATACACAGGATATTCAAAGTGGCGAACCAGGCTCCGGATAGAACCGCCTATCTTTTCAGCGTGGGAATAGCCATGCTTATCGGGTTCTCCTTTTTGATGAACTCCTTTGGCATAAGCTCTCTTACTCCTATAAAGGGGATAGCCGTTCCCTTTTTAAGCTACGGGGGCAGCTCGCTATTGGCGAACGCCCTGGCAATCGGCATGATACTGCTGCTTAGCAAAAGAGAGCCTAGATGATAGCGCTCACGGGCGGCGGCACCGGCGGGCACCTGGCGATTGTCAGGGCTTTGAAAAAAGAGTTCAAAAAAAGGGGCGTAAAAACCGTCTATATAGGCTCGACAAAGGGACAGGACAGGGAGTGGTTTGAAAATGACGGCGATTTTGCAAAAAGGTTTTTTCTAAAAAGCCAGGGAGTGGTGGATAAAAGAGGCTTAAAAAAGGTTAAAGCCCTGAAGGATATGGCCGCCTTGACCCTGAAAGCGAGAAAGATTTTAAAATCCGAAAACATAGAGGCTGTGGTGAGCGTTGGCGGTTACTCCGCCGCTCCTGCGGCCTTTGGGGCGCTCAGTTTGCGAATACCGCTGTTTATACATGAACAAAACGCCCATACCGGACGGCTTAACGCCTTGCTTAAACCCTTTTGCAAAGGCTTTTTCTCATCCTTCGAGCCCCCTTTTTACCCATATCCGGTGGATGAACTCTTTTTTAAGAACCAAAGAATCAGAAAAGAGTTGAAAAGAGTTATATTTTTGGGAGGCAGCCAGGGTGCCAAAGAGATAAACGACCTGGCGTTGGACCTTGCCCCAAAGCTTGCCAAACGGGGCATAAAAATCATACATCAAACAGGAAAAAAGGATTTTATCCGGATAAAAGAGGAGTATGAAAAGCTTGGTATAGAAGCCGAGGTTTTCGATTTTTCAAAGGAGCTCGTCAAAAAGATTTCACAAAGCGACCTGGCCGTAAGCCGCGCGGGTGCCAGCACCCTGTGGGAGCTTACCTGCAACGCCATACCCGCTCTGTATATTCCCTACCCGTATGCCGCCAACGACCATCAGAGAAAAAACGCCCTCTTCGTTCAACAAAGGGGCTGTGCCAAAATTTATGAGGATGGTATGGATATCTTCTCTTTGGACCTGGAGGAAATGAGCCAAAACTGCCTGAAGCTGGCAAAGGCCAAGGGGGCTGAGATATTGGCGGAGGAGATATTGAAATCTATTTGATAACCACTCTGTTTCTGCCCTTTCTCTTGGCCTCATACAAAGCCTCGTCGGCCCTTTTCAACACATCCTTGAAACTCTCACCAGGCTCCTTTTGAGCCGCACCGAAACTTGCGGTGAAGTTTATTATTTTCCCGTCCTCCGTATGAATGGTACGCTGCTCTATAACTTTTCTGAGCCTGTTGGCCACCACGCTTGCGGCCTCTTTGGTTCCTTCGGGCAGTACCACCACGAACTCCTCCCCACCGTATCGGTAGGCATATGTGTTTCTTCTGACATAGTTGGTCAAAATCTCGCCAAGTTCCTGTAAAACCTTGTCCCCCGTCTGATGGCCGAACGTGTCGTTAATCTTTTTGAAATGGTCGATATCTATAAAGATAAGACTGTATGTATCGCAGCTCTTTTCAAACTTCTCTATATCCCTGTCGAACCTTTTTCTGTTGAATATCTTCGTCAGGGCGTCCACGTCGGCCTCTTTTTTCGTCTCGTTGAATTTGGCCTCCAGGATATTCAGTCTGTTTCTGTTCTTTTTTAGAAAAAACTTCAGGTTGTTGTTCTCCATCTCAAGCTTCTTTATACGCTCTTTCAAAGACTCCATTTTGGGGATATTATGCTCGTCTATGGCGGTTATACTCTCATCTATGACGCTGGAGTGCTCGTTTATGTTTCCCTCGAACCGGTTCAAAATCTCGTTGGACTGGGTGGTGACATCCTTTAAATCCTTTGTTATCTCCTTCATCTCCTTTTTTTCCAAATCTATCTCATCCAACAGGTCGCCTCTGTATTTTTTGTATAGTATCTTCAAATTGGCCGGTGTCAGCAGGTGTCGCTCCTCTTTGGCCCTGCATATCACATAAAACCACTCGTCATAGTTTGCCGGCGTAAAAGGTATGTCGTTTTGATTTAGAAAATTTATCGTCAGTTTCGCTATCTCTTTTATCTTTTTTGACTCACTCCTGTCCTCTATCCGGTGAAGTTCCATAATCTTTTTGCAATCCATATCTGTCCTATAACCAAATATTGTCTATTAGTCTCGTCCCGTCAACATAAGCGGCCACCAGTATTATCGTATTTCCCAAAATTATATTATCTGTAAGCTTAAATTCTCTATCCACAATCTCCACATACTCCACATCCAGCGGCTTGAGGATAGTTAGCATCTCCTCTTTTACGGTTTTGGTATCCAGCACGCCGCTTTGGACCAGTTTGGCGGCTCTTTTCAACGATTTGGATATAAGCAGCGCCCGCTGTCTGGCTTCCGGGCTTAGATAGACGTTTCTGCTGCTAAGGGCAAGTCCGTCACCATCTCTTACAATGTCACATGGAACTATCTCCACATCCCAAAAGAAGTTTTTTACCATTTTGTTTATCAAAAAGAGCTGCTGGGCATCCTTTTTTCCAAAGTATGCCCTGGTTGGATTTACTATATGGAAAAGTTTATTCACTATCTGAACCACGCCGTCGAAGTGTCCGGGCCTGAAATGCCCCTCCAATATATAGCCGCTCTGTTTTGGGGCTTTTACCAACACCTCATCTTCAAAATAGATATCATCTTTGGTAGGAAAAAAGAGATAGTCCACCCCGGCCAGCTCGCAAATCTTTTTGTCAGCCTCAAGTTTTCTGGGATATTTATCCAAATCCTCTCCGGGCAGAAACTGGGTGGGGTTTACAAAGATGGATACAACCGTGTGCTCATTCTCTTTTACGCTTCTTTCTATCAAAGAGAGATGTCCTTTATGCAAAGCCCCCATCGTAGGGACGAACCCTACCTCTTTCAAATCTTTTCGGACCTTTTTAAAATCTTTGATACTTTTTATAATCTCCATATCCGGCCTTTTGATATAATTACATTGAAATTTTACCCAATTTATCAGGAGATTATCGTGGATAGTTACGAATACAGCGAGCTGTTGAAAAACCTGCAAAACAAAATAGACAATATCCAAAACATCATCAAGCCGCTGGAGTTGAAAAAGAGACTGCAAGAGATAGAGAAACTGGAAAACGAACCCGACTTCTGGAGCGACGCCAAGAAAGCTGCGGAGATACAAAAGGAAAAAAACCGGCTGGAGAGGGTTCTAAAAAGATACAGCGAGGCGAAAAACTCGGTGGAAGACGCCTTGGAACTTTACGAGATGGCAACGGAGGAGGAGGACCAAGAGACCCTCCAAAGCCTATATCAGGAGGCCCCCTCTTTGCAAGAAAAGGTTGAGAAGGTGGAGATAGAGACGATGCTTAGCGGTGAGAACGACGACAAAAACGCCATCGTCTCGATACATCCGGGAGCCGGCGGCACCGAGTCCCAGGACTGGGCCAGCATACTTTACAGAATGTATCTCAGATGGGCCGAAAGACACGGCTTCAAAGTGGAATTGCTGGACTACCAGGAGGGTGAGGAGGCAGGTATAAAGGATGTAAGCTTCATAATAAAGGGTGAGAATGTATATGGATACCTGAAAGTGGAAAACGGGATTCACAGACTTGTAAGGATAAGCCCCTTTGACTCCAACGCCAGAAGACATACATCCTTTGCCTCGGTGATGGTAAGCCCCGAGGTGGATGAGGATATAGACATCGTAATAGAGGACAAAGATATCAGGGTGGATACCTACAGAGCAAGCGGCGCCGGCGGCCAGCACGTCAACAAAACCGATTCGGCTATCCGGATAACCCATATCCCCACGGGGATAGTGGTCCAGTGCCAAAGCGACAGAAGCCAGCATAAAAACAGGGCTACGGCTATGAAGATGTTAAAAAGCAGGCTTTACGAATTGGAACTTGAGAAAAAACAGGCGGAAAAAGAGGGAATCGAAAAGAGCGAGATAGGCTGGGGACACCAGATAAGAAGCTATGTTTTGGCCCCCTACCAGCAGGTAAAAGATACCAGAAGCAACCAGGCCTACTCGAATGTGGAGGCGATACTGGACGGGGATATCGATAAGATTATAGAAGATGTGCTGATTTCGGAAGCCAAAGACAAAAAAAGTTAATCAATCGATAAGTTTATCTTAACACTCTTCTCAACTATGGCTGCTTTCAGGCGGATAAACACTTTATCCGCCATGTTTTATCCAATTTAATCATTTTTTAAATCAATCCATACTATTATTTTATGTAATATTTTAAAAGGAGTTGATATGGCACCATCTCAGATTTTGGCTATCGTTTACGGCGCTATAGCGGTTGTTTCCGTTATTATGTGGCTTGGATTTAACTTAAAAAAATCGTAATCTTCTGTAGGCTTAGGCCTACGTTAATCCACTTTTCGCTACAATAATCTTAAGCTATCATAAAGGTCAACAATGCTTCCATATCTTATGGTCGTTTTGGATGAAAACGGCAATATTGTCGATTTTGAATCCACCCTGGAGGACATACCACCATATAACAAAGAGGACTTTATAGGCAAAAACTGGTTTGAGACTTTTATCAATCCTGCCGATAAAGAGAAAATCTTTACCGTGTTTAAAGAGATACTAAAAGGCAATTTAAAAGACTTCGAGACATTCGAGAATGATGTATACTGTATAGACGGCTCCCACAGACTCATAGATTTTTACAACAAACTTATCCAAAAAAAGGGTAAAAGGTATACTTTCAGCGTCGGTATCGAGCATAGATATTATAAAAAGGAGTTGCTAAAAGAGCTGGCTGAGAAACTTTACGATAAAAGCAGACTTTCCAAGATTTAATGGCGCGCCCGGCAGGATTCGAACCTGCGGCCTTCAGAACCGCAATCTGATGCTCTATCCAGCTGAGCTACGGGCGCTTTGGGAATAGAATTATATCAACATTTTTAGGAGTTGGCAATGTTTAAAGATAGATACGACGCGGGACGAAAACTGGCCCTGGCTTTGGAAAAATATAAAAACCGTGACGATGTGATAGTACTGGCAATACCCAGAGGCGGCGTTCCGGTAGGTGCCGAGATAGCCAAATACCTAAACAGCGATTTTGATTTGATTATCTGTAGAAAACTCCAGTATCCATGGACTACGGAGAGCGGTTACGGAGCTGTGTGCGAGGATGGAACCATCTACATCAACGAGGCCGCCTTGCAAGGCGTAACCAAAGAGGATATCTATGCCGAGATTCAAAGACAGATGCAAGAGATAAAACATCGCATAGAGGTATTAAGAGGCGGTAGAAAACTGAAAGACGTAAAAGATAAAATCGTCATACTCGTTGATGACGGAATAGCCATGGGCTCGACCATGATGGCCGCAATAAATATGTTGAGAAAGCTTGGCCCAAAAAAGATAGTGGTAGCCGTTCCAACCGCATCCGCCGATGCCATCAGGAGATTCTCCCAAGTAGCCGACGAGGTAATCGCTCTTTATGTACCCCGCCGTTTCTATGCAGTGGCGGACGCTTATGAGAACTGGTATGATTTGGATGACAAGGAGGTGCTCGAGATTTTAAAAGCGCTAAAAGGTCAAATCTAAAATTATCAAAATCAAAAATATGATTCCCAGGTACCCGTTTACGGTAAAAAATGCCCTGTCTATATTTTTTATGTCACGGCTTACGATTTTATGTTCATAAAAGAGCATAGCTGCGGCCACGGCTACGGCAAGATACGCAAAGAAGCCCAGGTTTGCCTCTATTACGAAAAAGAGCCAAAAAAGCACCGCAAGCATATGGAACAGTCTTGATATAAATATAGTGCATCTCTCACCATAAAGCGCCGGTATGGAGTACAGCCCCATCTTTTTGTCAAACTCCATATCCTGCAGTGAGTAAAGCAGGTCGAAACCGGCCACCCAAAAGAGAACCCCAAGAGCCAAAAAAACACTCCACATGGTAATTTGAGCCTTTACGGCGATTACGCCCGCTATCGGCGCAAGTGCCAGGGTCAGCCCCAAAAAAAGATGGGCAAGTTCGCTGAAGCGTTTAAAATAGCTGTATGCTGCCAGCAAAAGCAAAATGGGAACGGAAAGGTAGAAGGCCAAATCGTTGATAAAGTATGCGGTTACTATAAAGATAGCCGCATTGAGCACTATAAATGCCAGCTGTTTTTTCTCGTCTATCCGGCCGTCCACGCTGGGCCTGTTGGCGGTTCTGGGGTTCAGGGCGTCGATATCCCTGTCAAGATACCGGTTGACAGCCATGGCGAAATTTCTGGCACTTACGGCCGCTATGAGCCCCAGCAACAGAAGCCTCCATCCAAACCAGCCGTTAGCGGCCACCAGCATGGCTATAAAGATAAACGGCAGGCTGAATACGGTATGTTTGAACATTATAAGTTCGTTCACATCTTTTAAAAACTTGACGACGCTCTTCATCTTCTACTCTTTTTTTAAGTTGTATTATATAATAATGGATATGAAAGAGTTAGTAATAGTTGGACCTACCGCAAGCGGGAAGAGTGCTTTGGCAATAGAGTTGGCACAAAAATATAACGCCTGTATCCTCTCTCTTGATAGCCTCTCAATCTACAAAGAGATAGACATAGTATCTGCAAAGCCCTCCAAAGAGGAGCTCTCTTTGGTAAAGCACTACGGCATCGATGTTATCTATCCAAATCAACATTTTAGTATAGAGCGTTTCATAGCCCTTTATGACAAGGCGAAAAAAGAGTGTGAGAGAGAGGGGAAAAATCTGATAATTGCAGGAGGGAGCGTCTTTTATCTAAAGGCCCTTCTATCCGGATTATCACCCGTTCCTGAAATCTCTTTGGAGGTAAAATCCAGAGTCGAAGGGCTGATGAGAGATATAGAGGGGGCATACGAACTGCTAAAAAACATAGACAAGGAGTGGGCGAAAAAGGTAACCAGGGCGGACCGGTACAGGATAGAAAAACTTCTTCAGCTCTACTTTCAGACATCCCAAAAGCCCAGTGACTATTTTTTGGCAAACAAGCCTACTCCCATAATCCGGGATATCCCAATTTTTACCATAGAGACCGAGAAAGAGGAGCTGATAAAAAGATTGGTTTCAAGAACGGACAAGATGATAAAAGATGGAGTTGTGGAAGAGATTTTCTATCTTGAAAAAAGATATACCAGAGCACCGGCTCCTATGAAAGCGGTGGGTATAAAAGAGACACTCCAATACCTGGACGGCCGCCTTACGCTAAACGAGCTCAAAGACAGAATCGTAACCAACAGTGCGAAGTTGGCCAAAAGACAGAGAACCTTTATAAAAACCCAGATTCCTCATAAAGAGAGGGTTACGCTGAAAGATTACAAAAAGATAGAGGATTATCTGCAAGGGCCGGCTTAAAAGCCGCTTGCCCTTACATATTCGGTCAGCACATCCAGAAGCGGAGATATGAGAACCACTGAAAAGATGGTAAATACCGCAGAGATTCCAACAATCGTCCTAAGAGACAAAGAGGCGTTTTTAAAGTATATAACCTGTCCGTCATGGTCGATTGGATCTCTCATAAACATATAAACTACAAGTTTTAGATAGTAGTATGCGCTTATGGCACTGTTTAGCGCCATTATCAAAGCCAATACAATATATCCGCTGTTAACCGCGGCACCCATTATGTAGAGTTTTCCCCAAAAGAGGCTAAATGGAGGCACACCGGCCAAACTTAGCATAAATATAGCCATTATCGTGGCAGCTACGGGCATTATCTGGACCAGTCCGGAAAACTTCTCATATGGATGGTCGAA
>JAMOUF010000110.1 GCA_027068245.1 Campylobacterales bacterium
GAGGAGTATAAAATGCCTCTATACCCCGGCACAGGAGCTTTTAAAACAGAGCCCATCGTGTATGGCGGCGGGTATTACGCTTTACAAAGCCTCTACCCTTGGTAGTTCCGATCTGCTTTTTTTACTAAACAAAACGGCAAAATTTCAAATCCCCTCAAATATAAAACTGCTGCTTAAAGACCTAAAAGCGCTCAAAAAGGAGCCAAAACAATATATGGCTCTTTTTAACGGATCTGCGGACAACATCAGGAAAAAACTGGACCTGCCCCTAAAAAAAGAGCACATAAACGCATTCGCAAAAAGCGAGGGTTTTGCAACCTTCGTAAAAAAGATAGTATTTGGCGACCGCTACGACAAGCTGGCACTCTCCCTTCTTCAGACCAAAAGCTCTTTGGTAAAGGGTGATACGGCCTTCTATCTGGCGCTGGAAGCTATGAAAAGAGGGTATAAAAACGTGGCGGTAGACTTTTTGAAAAGCTCAAGAAAGAGCTATTTCAGACATAAAATAGACAGGGCCAACTTCTGGCTATACAAGCTTACCGGAGACAAAAGATATAAAAAGGAGCTTTTAAAATCCTGGGACAACAACCTATACGCCCTTTTGATAAAAGAGGAGGAGAGTGTTGATCCTGATTTTATCACATTCAAAGCCACCGGCAGAAAAAGAATCGATATTACCGATCCTTTCTTACAGCAAAAAATTTTAAAAGGGCGGCCCAACAAAGAGCGGTTTTTCTACACAAATACACTGGGAATTTACAGCTATCTGGTAGAAAGAGAGTCCAGATACAGACTTCAGCCATATATCTTTCCCTTTAGGCGCTACTTAAAAGCCGATACGAAGCGAACCGCTTTAATCTATTCCATCATGAGACAGGAAAGCAGATACCTGCCAGCCTCCATCTCCCCCTCATACGCACTGGGCCTTATGCAGTTTATGCCCTTTTTGGCAAAACATACGGCAAAAGAGCTCAAAATTAAAAATTTCGATCTGGATATGATGTTTGGGCCAAAAACAGCCTTGAAGTTTGCCAACAGGCACCTTGACTATCTGGAGAAAAACCTTGAAAACCCGCTTTTTATAGCGTATGCCTATAACGGAGGAATTGGCTTTACGAAAAGGGATGTTCTGCCGCTTTTTGAAAAATACCCTGCCCTGCTGGCGATGGAGCTCGTCCCATACCAGGAGAGTCGGGAATATGGCAAAAAGGTTTTGGCAAATTACGCGGTCTACTCAAAAATCCTCAAACAGGACTTTAGTCTAAACCGCTTTTTTCAAAAGTTAAAATAGTTTCGCCATAATTTTTATTGGCGAACCTGAGATTAAGCATATCTTCGTCAACCCTTTTAAATTTCACCAAATAGTAGTGATACCAGGGCTGAGTAAAAGGGAGGGTCTTTACCAGCAGGTTCTCTTTATCCACTATTTTTATCTCAAGGGGTTTTTGGGAGTTTAGAGTCAGAGTGTATCCGGGATGAAAAAGCCCGCTTCTGTTCTCATCCTCAAAGTCGTTGTCTATATAGACTCTTACAAAAAATGTCTCATCCTCGTAACTGCCATTAAACTCATTCAGATATGTGGCTATTATCTGGGCTTTGTTCTCCAAAGAGAGCAGTATATCCCCTTTTTGGGTATTTCTCAAAGCCTCTGTATATACTCTGTCTTTTTTTAAAAGGTTTACCATCTCCTCTTTTTGGGAACATCCCCAAAACAGGGCGACTGTAAAGAGAGCCAGAAAAAATTTTCCCATATTTCCTCTTTTTTATTGAAATTATATCCAACTTTTACCTACCTTTTGATAAAATTCAATTTAAAAAAGGGAATGTATGAGAATCGCCGTCGCCTTTACCGGCCCATCCAACAGCGGCAAAACCACGCTGATAGAGAAAATTGCCAAAAAACTGGTGCCCCAACGCAGGGTTGCCATCATAAAAAACGACCCCAAAGACAAGGCGGTCTTCGACATAGAGGGCAAAGACAGCGACAAATTTTTCAAAACGGGAGCCGAGGTGGTAGTTACTTCTCCTACCAGAACCACATATTTCTCTCACAAAAAAAGAGAGCTGGAGGATATAATCAAGATGGTGGATGATTTCGAGATACTGCTGGTAGAGGGACTAAAGACCCTGCCTCTGCCAAGAATCGCCGTATTTAGAAACTCAATAGATAAGAGTTACTTTCCATATATAGAGGCCATCGCCACGGATGGAAGCGCAGATACCTCCATGGTTCCAAAAAATATAGATATATTGGACCTTAACGATACGGACCATATAATAGAGTGGATATTTAAAAACGCGAAAGAGGTTTGAGATGACAGAGATATTTGAAGCGATAAAACGCTCGGCCATAAAGATAGACAGAGCCATAAAAGAGGTAAGCGAGCTTGGATACTGCGGCGATACCAACTGCTCCGGAGAGCAGCAGCTAAAACTGGACGTCAAAAGCGATTTGATTATAGAAGAGGAGTTTTTGAAGGTAGAAAGCATAAAGTGCATCGCCAGCGAGGAGAAGGACAAGGAGTTCGAGATACATCCAAAAGGTCGCTATCTCATAGCCTACGACCCGCTGGACGGGAGCAGCCTGGTGGATGTGAATCTCAGTGTAGGCTCCATTTTTGGAATATACGAAAACAGCTTCAAAGGACCCAACCTCATAGCCAGCGCCTATGTGGTTTACGGCCCGAGAGTTGAGCTGGTGCTGGCCTCTTTGAGGGTGGAGCGTTTTGTGCTAAAAGATGGGGAGTTCGTCTATATGCACGAGATTATGCTGGAAGAAAAGGGCAGGATAAACGCTCCGGGAGGCACCCAAAAGGAGTGGTAT
>JAMOUF010000111.1 GCA_027068245.1 Campylobacterales bacterium
CGACGGCGTGGTAGTGGTAAAAGAGCAGGGCCATAACTATATTTACAATTATACCCGCTATCAACACCTTTTTTCTTTTTATAAAGGCCGCAGCCACCAAGATGGTGGCCGCTACATATGTAGGAGCGGCCCAGTTGGCGAAAGCCCTCGACAAGAAGGCCTGGAGTGAGATGATTGCGAAAAAGGGGACGCTGAAGGCGTAAAGTATTTTATATCTCTCATCTTTTACTGGCCTAAAGAGCAGATATAGAAAAAGAGCGAAAAAAACGGGTCCAAACACGGCGAACTGGGCCCCTAAAAACTCAAACAGCCTGGAGAAGTGAAAATGGCTCTTGTCGGCTATATGGCTTATCTCTTTTGTATGCATAAAGCTGATAAACTGGTGCTGGGCGTTCCAGTAAAGATTTGGAAGGTATATAAGAGCCGCTATAAGAGCGGTTATGTAGAGTTTCGGGTTTTTTAGATGTATCCGGCTCTTTTTGTCTATAAGTAGATATAAAAATACGCTAAATAAAAATATAATCATCGTATATTTACTCAAAAGCCCAAGCCCCGCGCTAACTCCCGCCAAAATCCAGTAGAGTGTTCTATCGCTCTTTAGAGCTTTTATGAAAAAGTAGAAAGCCATACTCCAAAACAGCAGCAGCACCACGTCGGTGGAGATTATAAGAGAGCTTAGCGATACCGCAGGCAGAGTGATAAATATAACGCCGCTGTAGAAGGCCACCTTCTCATCGAAAAGCTCCTTGGCGCTGAGATAGATAAAAAGAGAGGTTATGGGATAGATTATCAAAGAGGGGAGCTTGACGCAAAACTCGCTATCTCCGCAAAGGGATGTGAAAATGGATATGACCCAGGCTATCATCGGAGGTTTGGAGTAGTAGCCAAAACTGAACTCCCGGCTCCAGCCCCAGTAGTAAGCCTCATCAACATAGAGGTCGTAATGTGAGTTTAGTAGCACAAAAAATCTGTAAAGTTGTATTATAATGAGAATAATAAGAAAGGATTTAAAGTTTTCTTTCAAGCAACGCCCTCTTTTTTGGTGTAATTTTACACAAAAAGGGTTAAAAAAGGAGTTAAAATGAAAAGATTGGCAAGTGTGGCGGGAGCCTTCTATCCGGCAAGCTGCCCCGAAATCGAGACGCTGATAGCCCAGTTCAACTCAATCTTGGACCAGGCGCTGGCCGAAAGCGACGTACTTAGCATCAAGCCCAGGGCCATCATCTCACCTCACGCCGGATATATCTACAGCGGCTTTACGGCGAACATAGCCCACAGGGTTTTGGCTAACAGCCGCCCAAAAAGGGTGATAGTGATAGGTCCAAGCCACAGGGTATATCTAAAAGGTGTAAGCGGCAGTTTTTACGACGCTTACGAGACCCCATGTGGCGATTTGGAGATAGACAGGGAGTATCTGGAGCATCTTGGCACGAAATTTGATATATCCTTCGTGCCAGAAGCCCATCAGGAGCACTCCACCGAGACACAGATGCCCTTTATAAAGCACTATCTGCCTGATAGCAAAGTGATAGAGCTGGTATATGGCGATATGGACCCGCTCTATCTTGCGGCTATGTGCGAATATATTTTAAGCGACCCGGATAACGCCATTGTCATAAGCACGGACCTAAGCCACTACTATCCAAAGGAAAAGGCGGAGATTTTGGATAGCTACTGCCTAAAAGCGGTGCACGATTTGGATGTGGAACTGCTGCATAAAGGGTGTGAGGCCTGCGGAAAGATAGGAATGGAGGCTATTATTATCGCGGCAAAGGCCCTTGGGCTTAAACCGGTGATTTTGGATTACAGGACCAGCGCGGATGCTACGGGAGACGAGAGCGCCGTGGTTGGTTATATGAGCGCGGCTTTCGTTTAGTAGATTATCTTGGCCAGATAGAGCCCCTGGGGCGGGGCCAGGGAGGTTAGATACCTCCTCTTTGTGGCCAGCTGCTCCAAAAGGTGGTAAACGGTAAGCTCGTCGGAGCTGATTTTGAGTAGAAACTCCACCATCATCCTCACCTGAGCCCTCAAAAAGCCGTCGGCTTCGAAATAGAGTATAAACCTGTCGCCATATCGGTAGGTTTTGGCTTTATAGATGGTTCTAACTGTGCTTTTTACATCACTTCCCGTTTTCATAAAATATCTAAAATCGTGCCGTCCCTCGAAGGCTTTTATGGCGTGGCTTATCGCATCTTCGTCAAACTCTTCAAAGAGCAGATATTTGGATTCAAAGGGGTTGTAGGGCTTTTTTGTCAATATATATCTGTAAACCCTTCTTTTTGCGCTATATCTGGCATGAAAACTCTCATCCACGAAATCAAGCCGCCTAAAATGGATATCCGGATGAAGGTGTCTGTTTAAGTAGGATTTTAGACGCTCTTTGTCACTCCAGTAGGAGGGGGCGTCGAAATGTATAACCTGGCCCGTGGCGTGTACCCCTCTGTCGGTTCTGCCGCTGCCTATGACCTTGCTTTTTATGCCAAGTTTTTGAAGCGCTCTGTAAATCTCATATGTTACCGTTCGTCTTCTGCCTTTTAGGCACTGAAAACCGTAAAACCTGCTTCCATCATAGCTTATAACCGCTTTTACCCTCATCAAAACCTCTTTAAAACCCTGTTTTTATAAAGTAGATATCCAATGGCCATCCATATAGGCAGAAATATCAGGGCCTTTACTCCCAGGGGTTTCGCAAGTCCGAAGGCTATGGCGAAGTATAAGGCAATCACCCCCAGTGATATCAAAAAGACGTTCCTTCTCTCATAGCGGGTGTTGATGACGGATATGTAAGGGATATAGAATATGGCCGCCAGTGGAAAGAGCGA
>JAMOUF010000112.1 GCA_027068245.1 Campylobacterales bacterium
CTACTTACAAGAAATCGCCGATAAAATCGGGGCAAAACTGGAGATTGTAAACATAAAGGAGCAGTTTATAAAAGATATACTCTTCGACCCCAAATATGGATACGGCAAAAACTTCAACCCCTGTATAGACTGTCACGCCAATATGATACGCATCGCAAAGGCGCTGATGCCAAAATATGGAGCCAGTTTCATCATAAGCGGAGAGGTTGTGGGCCAGCGGCCCATGAGCCAAAGATTTGACGCTTTAAACAAGGTAGAAGCCCTAAGCACCGCTGATGGGCTGATACTAAGGCCCCTTAGTGCAAAACTTCTAAAACCCACGATTCCCGAAGAGAAGGGCTGGGTAGATAGAGAAAAGCTTTTGGATATCAGCGGCAGAAGCCGGCAAAAACAGATGGAGCTTGCAAAAAAGTGGGGAATAGAGAACTATGAGAGCCCCAGCGGCGGATGCCTGCTGACGGAGGAGAGTTTTTCAAAAAAGATAAAAGACCATATAGCATATGAGAGTTTTGACAGCGAGGATGCGGATGTGTTGAAATGGGGCAGACACTTCAGGCTGCCTAAAGGCGCCAAACTTGTAGTAAGCCGCAACAAAGAGGAGAATGAGCGCCTAAAAGAGATAAATCCCAAAAAATACACCCTCTTTACGCTGCCGCTGGCGGGGCCTGTAAGCCTTCTGTCGAAAAAAGCCTCGAAAGAGGACAAAGAGCTGGCCGCCAAAATTGCCCTGACCTACTCCAAAGCCCATCCGGATGAGAGGTATGAGGTAAAGATTGGGGATGAGGAGTTTTTGGTCTCGCCTTTTGAGGATAAAAAAGAGGCCCAAAAACACTTTATAAAATGAATAAGCCCGGCTACTCCATTATAAAAAACTTTTTCTACGCCATTGAAGGGCTTAAGGAGAGCTTTAAAAACGAGAGGGCCTTTCAGATAGAGACGGTAGCGTTCGTAGTCCTTGGCATTATCCTTTGGCTTTTGCCCCTCTCGCTTTTGTCGAAAGTCATACTGCAAACCTCCCTTTTTCTGCCTCTGATAGCAGAGCTTTTCAACTCCGCCATAGAAAGATGCGTGGATTTGGCTTGCCAAAAAAAGCACCCTTTGGCAAAATTTGCGAAAGACGCGGCGGCCGCCGCGGTGCTGCTTACGCTGCTTTTTACCGCCGGTATCTGGGTGGGGGTTTGTATTTTTGAATTTTTTTGATATAATAACACCTGCAATTTCAAGGGCCCTTAGCTCAGCTGGGAGAGCGCCACGCTGGCAGCGTGGAGGTCACCGGTTCGATCCCGGTAGGGTCCACCAGATAAAGAGAAAACTTCCTAATTTTACTTCTTTTGATAAAAATTTAAGCTACGAAACTTTTATACAGCACCAGCGGAAAAAACCCGCCGATGGCAATCAATCCGTAAGAATAGCCGGATTTTCCACCAGTACTTTGTCTCCATGATTTAAAATATATGTCGCCATCTCTTTATGCATCTCCAAAGTCACATCCGGATAAGAAGGAAGCAGCAAAGAGCCGTGGGTGCCGTAGGCAAATTTTGAATATATGGAAGTGGTATTTATATCCACAAATCCGGGAACGCCAAACTGCAGGATATTTTTGGAGCCCATCATCTTCAACAAAGGCTCCGTGCCGCTAAGAGGCGCTCCAAGAACGGAGTTTGGTATGACAGAGTCTCCTACCACCTCGAAAGCCAGGTTTTTCTGCCTTTTACCTACCAAAGCGGCGTAGTTTATCGGGTCTGCGTCATCTATGAGGGTCTGTGAAAGAAGGGTATATTTGTCAAACTGGGGCGAACCCTCCTCAAGCCCGGCGTTGGCAAGGGCCTCTTTCAGGATGGGTCCAAAGGTTTCGGAGTTGAATAAAAGCCCGATTACACCACCTCCTGGGCTTGCCAGCACCGCAGAATCGAAACCGCTGTTTTGCATATATCCAAAAGGAACCATCGCACCCAAAGAGTGGCCCGTATAGGCTATTTTCTCGCCGTCGAATTTCAAGGTCTGGGAACTTTTCAAAGCGTTCACCAAAGCCACGAAATCCCCCGTGCTTTGACGCATATTGTCCCTCGATACCGCAGGGTTCAGTAGATTTATATAGTGCGTTCCGGAGCAGTCAGGTTTGCCGTCCGGCTCATAGGCCAGTACATTGCACTCCTCATCCTGGGTTAGATAGTCTATGTTGAAAGTTCTTTCATACTGCGGCATATAGAGCGGGGATGTGGTATCGGTAATACCGTGAAGGGGCAGGTCTATGGCAACTGCGGCGTAACAGATGTCGGCAAATGTCTCGGCCACCGCCAGCAGGTTGGTTCTGTTTTGGGTGATGCCGTGCTGAAATATAACTACCGGCCAACCCTTTTGCGGCATCTGGCATCCGGTAGGCACAGAGGCGAGCACAGGAATATTCAGCTTTGCTTTAAGCTGTGGCTTGAAACCATTCAGGCTCATCTCGCTTACCAAAGGAGCGATAGGATTTTTCTTTGTGGGTATACCAAGATAGTATGGCATATCTTTTAAAATACCGCTATAAATCCTGGCATTTCCTTTGAGCGTAGAGACATCGGCACCGCTAAGGGCCAGCATATCCTTTGAGCTGTATCCGCTATCTTTTAGCAGCAATTTAGCATCTTTGTAGTCATCCTCCACCAAATTTTTCGCCACGGCTCCGATAGTCTGGGTTTTGAAACTGAAAATCGAAGCCACCGATTCCCCTTTTTTACCCACTACACTTAGCAGTGCGTGATAGTAGGGCCTTAACTGTTCGATTTTCTTAAGCGTAACCGCATCCAAATCCTCAAGAGGATTGCCG
>JAMOUF010000113.1 GCA_027068245.1 Campylobacterales bacterium
GCGGCCTTCGTGCAGGCCGCAAAGGAGTGCGGAGAGTTTGATGGCACGCTCTCTATCCTCCTTACGAGCGACGAGGAGGGTGAGGCGAAGTGGGGCACGAGGTTCGCTTTGGAGGAATTGAAGAAGATGGGTATGATACCCGATTTTGCCGTAGTGGCCGAGCCTACCTGCGAAAAGGTCTTTGGAGACGCCATGAAGATAGGGCGGCGGGGCTCGATAAACGGCGTCATTGAAAAGGTTGGCAAGCAGGGCCACGCGGCCTATCCGGAAAAAGCCGTGAACCCTATTCACAAAGTGGCCCAGGTTCTTCCCCATATGGCCGGCGTGAATCTGGATGAGGGGGATGAGTTTTTCGCTCCCAGCAAATTCGTCATAACCGATATAAGGGCCGGTATGGAGGTTACGAACGTAACTCCTGGAAAACTGAAGATGATGTTTAACGTCAGGAACAACACGAAAACATCCATGAGGGATATCGAGCGGTTCGTTCACAAATATTTTGACGGAATGAACTACTCTTTGACGCTTAGCGAGAGCGCGAAACCCTTTTTGACAGACCCTGATTCCAAAATCGTCAAAGTGATGGACGGAGCCATATCAGCCGTTACCGGCATCACACCCAAACACTCAACCGCAGGCGGCACCAGTGACGCCAGGTTTTTCGCATCACACGGGGTAAAGACGATAGAGTTCGGGGTGATTAACGATACTATACATGCTCCAAACGAGCGCACTTCAAAAGATGAGGTAAAAAAGCTCTACGAAGTGTTTAAAGAGGTTATTAAAAGATTTTAAGAGGGCTTAAAGCCCTCTTTTTAGTGTGTAAGATTGGTCTCAAGGTTGGATATGTTTCCCTCCACCTTGCCTTTTATCTCCTCAAGGGCCTTTTGGGCTTTTTCATGCACCGTCTCTTCAGCCTCGCTTTGCTCTGCGGCCTGAGAGGCACTGCTTTGCTCCAGGCTCTCTTGGGAGCTTTGTTCCTGGGCCTCTTCGCTGCTTACGGCCTCCTGGCTCTTTGACTCTTTGGCAGGTTCACTCTCTTGTGATGTGGCGGCTGGTGCCGGTTTTTCACTCTCCAAACCACACTTCTCCTTCAGGCTCTCAAGCTGCTCCTCAAGCTCCATCACTTTGTCATCAAGCTGGCTTACCGCTTTTACGTTGGCGCCGTATTCAAACACCAGCTCGCCTCCGTCTTTACCCTGTTTAAGGGCCGCTGCGACGAATCCTGCCAAAAGGAGTATGAAAAAGAGTTTACCCCAGACGTTTCTTATGGCTATGACGATAAGTTTTACTATAAAAAGGGCACCTATGGCGTATACCAGGTAGATACCAAGCTTCTTATGCTCCAAAAGCTCCTCTTTGCCCTCAGGGCTCAAAAGCGCATAGGCCTCTTTTCCGTCAACTTTTCCCGTTACGAATGCGGCAAAATAGACGATGGCGGCCAAAAATATCAAAAACCCGGATATAAATCCGATACATCTCTTTTTTGCAAAGAGGTTGATAAGCTCCAAAAGCAGCGCGATTACGGGCAGTGCTATGGCAAAATGCACCACGGGAGAGTGGAGCAGGGTCGGAATCTCAAAGGGAATCTTAAGATTGTCGAGTAACGCAACTAAATCCATTTTTCTGTCCTTTTTTGAATTTTTTTAATTTTAGCATAAAAACTATTTATAACTCCTTGTCTTTTAGTATAAAACGGTGCAGTTTTTTGCAAAAGTCGCTGTAACAGACGATATTTTCCTCCTCTATGTTCTCGCTTACCTCAAATTGCAGCCGCAGATAGTCCTTGTCGAACCTTCTTAAAAAGGCCATTCCGCTGTAAAAGAACCCGAAATTTCTCAATACCTCCACGGCGTGGTCAATATTTGAAATATCTTCGAGGTTGATGTCCGCGTAAATCATATCCGGATGGGTAGATATGACCTTCTCGAAAACTTTTTTAAACTCTCTTTCAAAATCTCGTGACACATCCTCTACGAAGATATAGGCTATATTGAAGGTTTTATTGGTTTCAAAATGGATTTTATCCTTCCCAAATCCGGATGAGGGTTTTTGTTCGTAATGCATATGGCATATATTGTATGTCTCTTTGATTATCTTTTCATACCTTTTGGGTATGGCTATCTTTTTGAAAAAGGGTTTTAGGATTTTATACTCCAAAGCCACGGCCCCCCTTTTGTGTCTGAAGGGGTATTTGTGGTCTTTTAGCTGGACCATCTGATGGATATCTCCAAGCATAAGGGCGGTAGTGCAAAAACCGAAACGGGCGTTCGCACGCTGGGAGTAGGGGTGAAAGGTGATAGCCTCGCCAAAAATAGCGCTAAGCCCAAGCTCTTTTGCTTTTTTGATAAGCAAAGCGAACATCTTTTTCATAATACCCATACCTTTAAAAGCCGGGTCAACCACCGCTATGCCGATTTCCGCGATATTTGATTTTGGCACCTTCACCATCGCAAAATGCCCCACTATCTTGCCGTCGATTTCGGCCACGATGGAGAGTATCTGGCCGCTCTTTTCCTTTTTTAAAATCTTGTCCGGATAGTAGAAGAGGTCTTTGAAATAGGTATATCCATAATTTCTGTAGATGAGTTTGGGTATCCATACCTCATCCCCTTCTCTAAACTCCCTGACGACGAGTCTCTCTTTTAGATGCTCCTTTGCTATATCGTCGAAATCCTCGCCTATGTCGCTGTAAAAGGAGATATCCTCTTTGAGTTTCAGCTCTATCGGGACATATTTGGCAACGCTGAATTTCTTGCCCTCAAGCCCCAGATTGAAGTATTTGAAGCTGTCTACAAGG
>JAMOUF010000114.1 GCA_027068245.1 Campylobacterales bacterium
GAAAGAGAGGAGCCTGAGTTTGAATGATTTGAAAAGAGCGGATAAAATAGCGTTTATGAACGCGATGATTGGATTTTATCTGCCAAAAAACCTAAAAATTATCTACTAAGGAGAGCTGATGCTTTATGATATATTGAAAGATGCGGAATTTGCGGCCATAATGAAAAACCACGCTACGGACATTATAAACTATCTGTTCGAAAAAAACGAGGAGTTCGGCGTGCTGGTGGATATAAAAAAGGTCTCTTTCAACCCGGCCCTGCCCCAGGAGCTTAGCCAAAGCTTTGCGGAGTTCACCCTCTTTTTACTCAAAAACTACACCTATGAAAGCGCGAAGCTCGAAAACGGCAAACTGGAGTTCGAGGCGGGTTTTGGTCCTCAAAACATCGGCTCAGTGGTGAGCGTCCCGCTGGACGCCATACTTCAGATTATCGTAGACGAGACACCGATTTTCGTAAATCTCACCGCTACCATCGTGCAAGAGAGCAGCGGAGAGGAGAAGTCGATGGAGGCACTTTTGTCGAATCCGGACAACAAAAAGTTTTTAAAGAAGTAGCCCTACTTCTTCAACTTCAGCAGCATATCCACGATATTTTGCAAAAAGGGGTCGTTTTTACGCTCTTTAAGATAGGTTATGTAGAAACTTCTTTTGATTTTCGCCCCCTTTATCTTCGCCTCGAACAGCCTCCCCTCTTTTACCATATCCTCGATGGCGTATTTGGAGATGATGGATACCACCGGATGTTCTTTGTCAACCGGACTTTTCAAGACGGAGTTCACCACGGCGGTAGAGGAGCTGACCTCGCTTATGACATTGAACTTTTTACAGCTGACACCGAGTTTTTCAAAGGTTTCGGCCACCAGCTTTCTGGTATGGCTCCCCTCTTCGCGGCATATCCACTGAAATTTATACAAATCCTCCACCTTCACATATCTTGGCAGCTTCGTGTTGCTAAAGAGCACCAGCTCATCGTCCATCCACTCCCTGTAAATCAGCCCCTCTTTGAATATCGGCGACTCTATCAGCCCCAAATCGTACTTTTTATCCAAAACGTTGTTTACTATTACGTCGCTTACGTCCACTTTTATCAAGATATCGTTGCTTACCACCTTTTTTATATCCTGCATAATCTGCGGCAGTATGTAGTTTCCTATGGTGAAGGATGCGCCGATGATAAAAGTTATCTCTTTGTTGATGATTTTCAAAAGGTCCTGCTCCGCGCTTTGGATACATTTGGTGAGTCTTTGGGCTATTTTATAGACCTCTTCGCCCTCTTTGGTAAGCCTCACACCGTTTTTTTTACGCTCTATAAGCTTGGCATCGAGCATCTCCTCCAGATGTTTTATCTGCTGGGTGACCGCTGGTTGGGAAATCCCCAGTTTCGCACTGGCTTTGGAGAAACTCTTCTCTTTTACGACTATCAAAAAGGTCTCCAGTTTGTTGAAATCTTTTAACATGGCGCTTCCTTTATAAAAAAAACTAATCATTTTCAAGTATTATAACCAAATTTTATTAAACCGGCAATTAAATAAATCTAACTTATATTATAAATTTGATATAATAAAATAAAAAAGCAGACAATGGAAAAGATATTCAACGAGCTAAACCAGGAGCAGCAGGAAGCCGTAAAAGTTGTTGACGGGCCCATTCTTATACTGGCCGGAGCCGGCAGCGGAAAGACCAAGACCATCACATCCAGGCTGGCCTATCTTATAAGTCTTGGCATCGACCCATCATCCATTTTGACTCTAACTTTTACCAACAAGGCCGCAAAGGAGATGCGAAACAGAGCCCTTGGCATGATAGATTCCGCCATGTATCCGCCCCTTCTTTGCACCTTTCACAAATTCGGCCTGCTCTTTTTGAAATTTCACATAAACAGACTTGGTAGGGAAAACAACTTCGTCATCATCGACAGCGAGGATAAAAAAAGAATTCTCAAATCCTTCAAACCGGACCTGCCGCTCTCGTTGATTTCCAGCGAGATATCAAAATACAAAAACTCACTCATCTCCCCCTCAGAGGCCGTGGCAAGCGCCAAACTTCCCAACTTCAAAAAGATATCCAGACTCTATGAGCGGTATGAGGAGTATCTGATACAGAACAACCTGGTGGATTTCGACGACCTTTTGGTGCTGACCTACAAGATACTCGACAGCGACGAGGAGCTTTGCCGCCAGGTCAGCGAAAAATACCGCTACATTATGGTGGATGAGTATCAAGATACAAACGATATCCAAAACAGGCTTTTGATGAAGCTATGCTCCACCCACGACAACCTCTGCGTAGTGGGAGACGACGACCAGAGCATCTACGGCTGGAGAGGAGCCAATATAAAAAACATCCTGGAGTTTCACAAAAATTTCGAGGATGTGAAGGTGGTGAAACTGCAAAAGAACTACCGCTCCACGAAAAAGATACTGGAAGCGGCCAACAACCTGATAGAGCACAACAGAAACAGGCTCGGCAAAAAGCTCGAATCGGTTTTGGAAGAGGGCAGTGATATCGAGATAATCTCATCCAAAGACGAGCAGGAAGAGGCGATGAAGATAGGTAGAAAGATTCAGTCGCTGCTGCAAAAGGGGGAAAAGCCATCGGACATAGCCGTGCTTTTTAGGATAAACGCCCTTAGCCGCTCCCTGGAGGAGGCCTTCAACCGCCTGAAAATCAACTTCTTGCTGGTTGGAACCATCAGGTTTTACGAAAGAACCGAGATAAAAGACATTATCAGCTACTTCCGGATAATAGCCAATCCGGACGACACCTTCAGCCTCAAAAGAATTAT
>JAMOUF010000115.1 GCA_027068245.1 Campylobacterales bacterium
AAACCTGAGAGCGAGGAGGTAGTGGTGATAGATACGGAGACTACGGGACTCGATACGAAAAAGGATGAAATCATCTCTATAGCCGCCATAAAAGTGAGAAAAAACCATATATTGACATCCAAATCCCTATATCTCGAGATTGCGCCCAAAGATGGGATAAAAAAAGAGAGCATAAAGATACACAAACTAAGAAGCTGCGACTTAAAAGGGGCCATCGAAGCCAAAGAGGCTTTAAGAAGGTTTCTCTATTTTATAAAAAACCGCCCTTTGGTTGGATACTATCTGGAATTTGACATAAAGATGATTGACAGATATTTAAAGGAGTTTTTCGGCCTGAGGCTGCCAAACAGACAGATAGAGGTATCCGGAATCTACCATGACTACAAACAAAAGGCGATTCCCCAGGGGTTTATAGATTTGAAATTTGATACAATCTTAAATGATTTGGATATTCCCAAACTTAAAGCGCACAATGCCTTTAATGATGCGATAATGACCGCAATGATTTATCTAAAACTTAAAAGGAGGAGATATGGAAAAAGTTCCAGTTTTTGAACCGAGCGAGAGGATAAAAAAAAGGGCCAGAATCAATTCCATGGAGCAGTATTGGAATATGGTCAAAGAGGCCGAAGAGGACTATGAGGGTTTTTGGGACAGGCTTGCCAAAGAGAAAATCGACTGGATAGAGCCTTACAAACAGGTTCTTGATGAGAGCGACGCCCCCTTTTACAAGTGGTTCATAGACGGAAAGCTCAATGTTAGCTACCAGTGTATCGACAGACACCTTGAAAAAAGAAAGAACAAGGCGGCTATCATCTGGGAGGGAGAGCCGGGAGACAAAAGGGTCATCACATACCTCGAGCTCTATCACGAGGTAAACAGGTTCGCGAACCTTCTAAAAAACAGATTTGGCGTAAAAAAGGGGGACAGGGTAGTTATATATATGCCGATGATTCCCGAAGCCGCCTTCGCCATGCTTGCCTGCGCCAGAATTGGCGCCGTTCACAGCGTGGTATTTGGAGGTTTCAGCGCAGAGGCCCTAAGAGACAGGATTGAAGACGCCCAGGCAAAACTCGTTATCACCGCCGATGGGGCTTTCAGGCGCGGTAAGCCATATCTTCTAAAACCGGTTGTGGATGTGGCACTGGCGAAGAAGTGTGACAGCGTAGAGGCCGTTTTGGTAGTCAGAAGAAACAACGAAGAGATAGCCTGGCACGAAGGAAGAGATTTTGATTATCATCAGCTTATAGAGCAAGAAAGCGACAGATGCGAACCGGAGGTCATGGACTCCGAAGACCCGCTGTTTTTGCTCTATACCTCGGGAAGTACCGGAAAACCCAAAGGGGTTCAGCACTCCCAGGCCGGATATATCCTCTGGGCCCAGACAACGATGGAGTGGGTTTTCGATATAAAAGACGAGGATACCTACTGGTGTACCGCGGATGTGGGCTGGATAACCGGTCATACCTATATCGTGTATGGACCTTTGGCAGCCGGGGGAACCACCGTTATGTACGAGGGCACACCGCTCTATCCGGATGCGGGCAGATGGTGGAGGATGATAGAGGAGTATCAGGTCAATCAGTTCTACACCGCTCCTACCGCCATAAGGCTGTTACACAAAGAGGGTCCAGACGAGCCGGATAAATACGATTTGAGCTCCCTATACATACTTGGAACAGTTGGAGAGCCGATAAATCCCGATGCCTGGATGTGGTATTACGAAAAGGTAGGCCGCAAACAGTGCCCTATAGTCGATACCTGGTGGCAAACAGAAACCGGAGGCCACATGATAAGCCCGCTTCCAGGCGCTACGCCTATAAAACCGGGTTCCGCCACGTTCCCGCTGCCTGGAATCTTCGCCGAGATTATCGACCAGGAAGGCAACAGAAAACCGGCCGGCGAAAAAGGGTATCTTTGCATCACGAAACCGTGGCCCAGTATGATTAGAACCATCTGGAGAGATCCAGATAGATTTGTCAAAAGCTACTTCAGCACCTGCAAAAAAGATGGCAAGCCGGTATATTTCAGCGGTGACGGAGCGGTATATGACGAGGATGGATATATCTGGATTACGGGCCGGATGGATGACGTTATCAATGTATCCGGACACAGGCTTGGAACGGCCGAGATAGAGGCCGCCATAGGACACCACCCAAGAGTGGCCGAGTGTGCCGTGGTTGGAAAACCGCACGAGGTAAAGGGTGAGAGCGTCTTCGCCTTTGTGGTGTTAAAAGCGGATGAAGGCATAGCCGATGAGATGGAGCTGGTAAAAGAGATAAACCAGGTTATTACAAAAGATATAGGGCCTTTGGCGAAATGTGACGAGATAGCCTTCGTTCCGGGACTTCCCAAAACCAGAAGCGGAAAGATTATGAGAAGGATTTTAAGAAGTATAGCAAAAGGCGAGGAGATAAAGCAGGATACCTCAACCCTGGAAGACCCAAGCGTTGTAGAAAAAATTATCCGGATAGTTGGCAAGTAGAGCTTAAAAGCTCTACTCCAACGATAGCAAATCCAACTTTTTCTTTATAAACCCCTCGTTTTCCAAAAACACCTCTATGATGCCCTTTTCAACCAGATAATCGCTCTTTTTCTTTATATCCTCCAACGCCTCCTCATGGCTCAAGGCCTTTCTGTAGGCCCTTGGGCTGGTAATCCCTACATAGTATTCGGCCAGTGCGACTATCTGAGCGCTTAGCGGTATCTCTTTGCCTTTAAGGCCAAAGGGGTATCCGGTGCCGTCATATCTTTCGTGGTGATATTTTATGATGGGC
>JAMOUF010000116.1 GCA_027068245.1 Campylobacterales bacterium
CAAGGTTTCTGCCGGCACTGTTTCCACCCCACCTCTTTAGCCTCTCTTCCAAAGAGGCCGCCTTATTGGGATAGGATTTTTTAAACCTTTGCAAAAAAACAATCGCATCCATCTCCATATTGCCGGTGACTATATCTATATCTTTACCACTCTCGTGATATTCAAAAGCCTTGTTTATTATAAACTCCACAGCCTCTTTTCTTTGCTCTTTCGTCAAATCCATCTTCAAGTTATCAAGCCCTCTGCCCGAATATACCAGATGGGAAATATAGATTTTATCGATTTCTCTCTCCTCGGCCAGATCGAAGATATGCTCCAGGCTGTTTAGCGTCTCTTTTGTGATGGTAAAACGGATTCCAACCTTTCCTCCATGATCATGTATAAGGTCGATGGCTTTGAGGCTCATATCGTAACTTCCATCAAGCCCCCTGAATCTGTCATGAGTGGCCCTGTCACCGTCGATACTGATGCCGATATAGCCGAATTTCTCTATAATTTTATCGACGTTGGAGTGGTGGATATAAAGGCCGTTTGTGGATAGATAGGTAAAGATTCCCTCCTCTTTCATTTTATCCGCTATTAAAAATATATCCTTCCTCGTCAGTGGCTCTCCACCACTGAATATCACGAACTTTATCCCGGCTCTTTTAAGCTCCTCTATAGTCTCCATAATCTTTTGGGTAGTCAGCACATCCTTGCTCTCCAAAGAGGCCTTGGAGTAACAGTGCAGACAGTTTAGATTGCATCTGTTGGTAAAGTTCCAAATAGCGATAGAGCCCTCCAGGCTCCGCTGGGGAGTGTCGTTTAGAGTGGTTTTTAAAAGATTGCTGAGTCTAAACACTATCTGCCTTTAAAACTTTTTATATATTCTACAATAGCTTTCAGCTCTTTTTCGTTAAAGTTGAATTTTGGCATAGCGTTTCTTCTGTATCCAAGCTCTTTATAGGTATGCTGTGGGTCCATTATCTGGCTTATTATCTGAGCTTCGTCTCTTTTTTTCGCGATTTCGCTAAAAGGGGGGCCAAAAGCCATGGCCGTTTGATGGTGGCAGCCCCAGCACTTCTCTTTGAATATGGATAGCCCAAAGAGCCTTGGATAGAAGACTCTGTTTTTGTTGATGAAATTATACTTTCCAACAGGCACGTTGGCTTTGTAGTCTTTTAGCTCTTTAAACGTATCCGTCTGCCACACAAGAAGGTCTCCATCAGGCTCGTAGATACTCAAGTAGGCCAGTCTTCCATCCCCGCTAAACTCCGTATGGATATAGCGTTTGCCTTTTCTTGGTATAACCTTTTTTATCGAGTAGTCCTCTTTGCTTACCAAAACCAGCTCGTCACTGCCATTATCCACCCATAAAAAGTCGCTCGCCGGATGTGTCTTTACGAAAAACCCGTCTCCTCCCACATCTATTTTTTTGACAAATTTCCAGTCATACATCTGCCATACGGTTATAAAAGGACTTCTAAGATGGGGCGTGGCAAAGTAAAACTTTCCATCTCTGTACCAGTAAGTGGCGCTAAAAAGGTGCGGCATTCCGGATATCTTGGCACTGAAAACCTCTTTCAAATCCTCTATATTGTAAACGTCGAGGCTTTTACCCCTTCTTGAGGTTCCTATTATAAACTCCTCATAAGGGTCTATGAAAAAGTCCTCTATGGGCCTATCCAGCTTATAGTCGCTAAAGGTAAGTTTTTTGGTATCCACCTTTACAAGCTTTGGCCTGTCCCTGAAGGTAAAGAGAGCCTCATCCTTGCTGTAAAGGGTATATAGAGCGCTTATTTTACCATCTACCTTTTCTACCTTTACGGGATTTAGTGTAGCCCTTTCAAAAACGACAACGCTTTGAGGCAGCAAACAGGTGGCAAATAGATACTTTTTATCCCGGCTTATTGAGATATTTCTAAGGTTTACGCAGGCTCTAATCTTGCTTTTAAGCCGCCCTTCCTCAAGGGAGTAGTGTCCTATCCATCCATCTCTGGTAGGTATATAGAAATTTTTCCCATCAAGGGTAAATTTCAACCCCCCGTGAACGTTTTTGAACCCAAACCTGTCTAAAACTTTCTCATCTTCCATCACCCATACCCGATTGGCCCCTCTTTCTACTACAAGGGTCACGTTTTCTATATTGGAAATATTTAGCTCTTTTTTTGGGTTATTGAAATCCACACGGCTTTTTATGATATTTTCAACACCCCATTTGATATCTTTTACAGGTTTTCTAAGATAGCCGACTATTGCCTCAATCTCACTTTTGGATAAAAAGTCAAACTTTGGCATAAGCGTCTGTGGAAGAGAGTTTTTTATAATGTTTTCCAGCTCTTTATCGGAGAGTTTTTTTATAAAACCTGGTAGCAGCGGTGGGCCAGAGACACCCTCTTTATATTTGCCATGGCACATGGAGCAGTATTTATAGTATAGATTATATCCTTTATCTATCTCATTTTTTGCTTCAAGCTCGTGTATCAGCGTTCCTCCAAGCAAAAACAGCGGCAAAAATATAAGCAGCAGTTTCATATCCCCTCCTACAGAGGGATAAGAAGTAGCAAGCCTCTTACCACTTCTTAACCCTCAAAATATGATGATTGACCTGCCAAAAGGCAGGATCAATCTTAATAGATGTCGTATTTGGTGTTAAATACGTTGAATTTACCGGTCGGTGTTCTAACCCAGTCGCCTGTGATAGCTTTTTTAAGCTTCAAGCTGTCAGAATCATAGACCAAAATAGCTGAAGGGATAAGCTTGTTACCCCAAACACTTACCCAAAACTCATCACCCT
>JAMOUF010000117.1 GCA_027068245.1 Campylobacterales bacterium
TTTGGGTCTGTTTTGGGCATGCTCTCTTAAAACCTCGTAAAATGTGTTGTATCCGTACTCAAACATATCAATACCTGTATGTCAGGCCGATATTTAGCAGATGGGCGCCACCCTCGCTGAACCGTCCGGCTATACCGTTGTTGTTTTTATCACTTTTTTGTATCGTTCTTGGAAGCTTGTAATCATACAGATAAGAAGCTCCTATGGATATGTTCTCGGTGTAGCTGTAAAGCGCTCCTATACTGAATATGAACGCATCGTTGTCCGGAAGCTCGAAACCGACTCTGCTGTTGGGAATGGGGGTCTCATCGTAAGCCAATCCATACATAGTCGTAAGCTTTTCACTGTTTTTATGTGTTATACCCACTCTGAAGGTGTTTGTATCGTGCCAGTTTTTCTCCTTTGGCCTTCCCAAAACGGCTTCAGCCAGCGGGTCTTCAAAGTTGAAATCGAGATACTGGTATTTATGCCAGTAGGTTCTCTCATACTCCAGCTCCACCTTCGTAGATGGAGTGATGTTTAACGCTGCCGCCAAAGAGAGAGTGGCCGGCAGGGGAACTTCAACGTTGGCTTTTGTGTTGTATGGTATGAGCGTATTCATATCGGCCGGGTTTTTGGTGATAATGTATTTGCTGATATAGCCCTTGGCGTCCCCTTTTTCCCGCAGGCCAACCCTGCCTCTGTAGGTGGCCGCCAGCGTCAGGTCTTTGTGGGGTCTGTACGACAAAGCCGCATTATAGCCCCATCTTATATCCGTATCGCCTTCCATATCCTCTTTGTAGAGGTTTGGATAGGTCAGCTTTATCTTTCCATCACTGTAGATGGCTCTGATACCGGCGCCGAATGAGAGTTTTTCGTTTATTTTGTATGAAAAAGATGGATTTAGCTCAATAACCCGTAAAGTAAACTCCTCTGCTTTGTAAATCTGGGGTTTTGTGCTCCATCTTTTTGAAAGCCCGGCCGGGGTTGCAGTGCTAAAGCCAAATCTTAGGCCCTTGTACTCCTTGCTTACCCAGTGGATATGGGGTATCAAAAACATCTGCTCCTTGCTTTTTGCGTCCGCTTTTTCGAAGCTTTGTGTCGCCAGGGAGTAGACGTCACCGCTGAATTTTATCTTTGGCAGGTATATCCCTGTAAAACTTATTTCCAAAAAACCTTCATCCTCCATAAAACTCATATTGGCCGGATTGAAATAGGCCGCGTCGGCCCCTTCCGCGCCCGCTACGTAGGCACCTGCCAGCCCTACGCTTTTTATGGACTGCTCCGGGATTTTGTATGCCGAGCCAAAGAGCAGCGTCGAACATAGAATCGAGGGTATTATGAGCTTTTTCATTTTAGGTCCTTGATTTTGATTTTTTTTGATTGTAACAAAGTATTGGGTAAAATAGCTTTAAATTATAGGGTATAATTAATAAAAACTTAAAAAGGGTTAATATGTTAAACATTTTCGGCAAAAAACTAAAAGAGTACGATTTGGATAATGTAAAAGATTACCAGTGGGCTCACATAAAGGTGAAGGATAAAGGGGATATCTGGATAAAACTCTTTCCCGAGGAGGTTCCAAACACCGTGGCGAACTTCGCCCACCTGGCAAACAGCGGATTTTACGACGGGTTGAACTTTCACAGGGTTATAAAAGGGTTTATGGCACAGGGCGGCTGTCCGGAGGGCAGCGGCAGGGGAGGTCCCGGATGGGCGATAAAGTGCGAGTGCGACAAGAATATCCATAAACACAGAAGGGGTGCCATATCCATGGCCCATGCCGGAAAAGATACGGGAGGAAGCCAGTTTTTCATCTGTTTTACCGACTGCCCCCATTTAGACGGGGTCCATACGGTTTTTGGTCAGATTGAGGAGGATGACGCCGACTCTTTTATGACGCTGGATATGATAGACCAGGGTGACATTATGGAAAAAGTCGAGGTTGTCAAAGAGCGATGAGGGAGGGGTTTGTCAAAGTAGCCGCAGTAGCTCCTAAGCTGCACCTTGGAGATATAAAGGCAAACCTCAAAGAGATAGCGAAGGTTATAAAAGAGCATAAAGATGTGGCTATATTTTTGTTTCCCGAACTCAGCCTTACCGGATACAGCCTGGGGGATTTGCACCTAAACTCCCTTGTTGAGGCCAGGGTGAATGAGGCTTTGGAGGAGCTGAAGGGGTTTTGCCTGGAGCAGGTGGTGATAGTGGGAGCGCCCATCTGGTACGAGGGGCGCATATACAACTGCGCCGTGGTTATGCAAAACCAGAAGATTTTGGGAATCGTTCCAAAGAGCTACCTTGCCAATTACAAGGAGTTTTATGAAAAAAGATGGTTTACCAGCGGAAAAGATTTAAGCACCGATATCGATGGCATCCCCTTTGGAACCGATATACTGTTTGAATACGGCAAGCTCTGTTTCGGGATAGAGATATGTGAGGATTTGTGGAGTCTGATTCCACCCTCTTTCTATCAGGCCGCATCCGGAGCCAACCTTATCTTCAACCTCTCCGCAAGCGACGACTACCTTGGAAAACACGACTACAGAAAATCCCTGGTATCCTCGCAAAGCGCCAGAACCGTATCCGGATATATCTACGCCAGCAGCTCCGTGGGCGAGAGCGGGGCGGACGTGATATACGGCGGGGCTACGCTTATAGCCGAAAATGGCTATATATTGGCAGAGGGAGAGAGGTTTCGTTTTGATACGTCCATCATAAAAGCGGATATAGACATAGAAAAACTAAGATATCTGCGGGTTAGCGAGACATCTTACAAAGATGCCCCAAAAAAGGA
>JAMOUF010000118.1 GCA_027068245.1 Campylobacterales bacterium
CGCTCAGCGAAGGAGTGGCTACCATCGCAAGCAGCGTATATCCCAAAAAATGTATAGTGAGAATGAGTGACTTTAAATCCAACGAGTATGCCAACCTGCTTGGAGGGCGCCATTTCGAGCCTATCGAGGATAATCCGATGATAGGTTTTAGAGGGGCCGCCAGATATACCCATCCAAACTATGCGGAAGGGTTCGAGTTGGAGTGCAAGGCTATGAAGAGGGCCGTGGAGATAATGGGTTTTGAGAACATCCATCTGATGATACCCTTTTGCAGAAGGGTGGACGAGGCAAAAAGGGTCAAAGAGGCGATGATAAGGCACGGCCTTGAAAACGTGACGATATATATGATGTGCGAGATACCCAACAACGTAATTCTCATAGACAAATTTTTGGAGGTTTATGAAGGCATCAGTATCGGCACGAACGACCTTACGCAGCTGACTTTGGGCGTTGACAGGGACAGCGAGATGGTGGCCTTCGACTACGACGAGCGTGACGAGGGCGTGATGAAGATGGTGCAGATGGCCGTCGAGGGGGCCAAAAGGAACAACAAATACTCCGGCCTTTGCGGCCAAGCACCCAGCGACTATCCGGAATACGCCGAGTTTTTGGTAAAAATAGGTATCGAGTCCATAAGCCTCAATCCGGACAGCGTGCTGAAAATCATCAAACATATCGCAGAGATAGAAAATGACCGTAGAGATTAGCTACGGGGCTGCCGAGGTAGTCACGGGCTCTTGTCATCTGGTGAAGTTCGATGATGGCACGCAGGTGCTGATAGATTGCGGGATGTTTCAGGGGCTGGACGAGTATAAAAATTACGAAGATTTCGGGTTCGACCCAAAGCGTGTGGACTACCTGCTTTTAACCCACGGCCATCTGGACCACGTGGGACGGGTGCCACTGCTTTACAAAAGGGGGTTTCGTGGAAAAATCATCGCCACCCCCGCCACTTTCGACCTGGCAAAAATCGTGCTTTTGGATACGGCGCACCTGATGGCGGAGGATTTCGAGACTAACTACAAAAAGGCTCTCAGACGCGGCGAGGAGGACTTGGTAAAAAGGCCTCTGTACGACAAACACGATGTAAAAGCGGTGCTGAAACTTCCCAAAAGAAGCGTAAAATACTTACAAAACATCATGCTTGGCAAAAACATCCGCGTACGGTTCAAGGATGCGGGACACATCATAGGCTCCGCTTTTTTGGAGATTGACTACAAAGAGGACGGCATAAAAAAAAGGGTGATATTCAGCGGCGACCTTGGCAACAGACAAGTCAGGCTCAACCCTCCCCCGGTTGACCCGGCCGCAGCCGATTTCGTATTTAGCGAGAGCACCTATGGCGACAGGCTGCATAGGCCATACGAGGAGAGCGTAAAGGAGTTCAAAGGGGCCGTCATAACTACGCTCAAAAACGATGGCAACGTGATAATCCCCTCTTTTGCTATAGAGAGAACCCAGCAGCTTCTGTGTATATTCAAGGAGATGAGCGAGAAAAAGGAGTTTCCAAAAGGGACGCGGGTTTTTCTGGATTCGCCTATGGGTATAAAGGCCACGCGGGTCTATGAGAAATACAAACATCTGCTCTCCGATTACTGCAAAAAAAAGCCCCACCCTTTTCAGTTCGAGGAGCTAAGATACGCCACCACCACAAGTGCCTCAAAAAAGATAAACTCGCTAAAGAGCAAAAATATCATAATAGCCGGAAGTGGAATGTGTAATGGCGGCAGGATTTTGCACCATTTCAAGCACCGCATATGGGATGCGAGAAACAGCGTCATCTTCGTTGGATACCAGGCTGAAGGGACTCTTGGGCGACAAATCGTGGAAGGGGCGAAATATATAGAGATTTTCGGTGAGCGCATCATAGTCAGGGCCAAAATCTACACCATAAACGGCTTTTCGGCCCATGCGGACCAAAAGGAGCTGCTGGAGTGGATATCAAAAATAGAGGGCTTAAGGACCGTTTTTATCGTCCACGGCGAGAGGGACAAGGAGCAGGTATTTAAAAAGGCGATAACGAAAAACCTACACAAAAAGGCCCATATAGTAAAGATGGGTGAAATTATTCATCTTTAATCAAATAAAAGATACAATAAAAAAAACGGATTGGAGGCAATATGAAAAAAGTAGCTATTAACGGACTTGGCAGAATAGGAAAGATGGTGCTGTGGCACTATATCGTAAACAGGCCCAAAAACGTAGAGGTCTGCGTAGCCAACGGCGGGAGCGGAACTGCGGAGGATTTGGCCTATATGCTCAAATTCGACTCGGTTCACGGAAAGTTTCCAGCCCCCGTGGAGTATGGAGATGACTATCTGAAAGTTGGAGAGCAAAAAATCACCCTGGTAACGGGACGGGACCCGGAAAAGCTTCCCTGGGCGGAGCTTGGCGTAGATATCGTGCTTGAGTGCACCGGCCACTTCACCCAAAGGGATGAAGCCGCGAAACATCTGAAAGCCGGAGCCAAAAAGGTGATTATCTCAGCGCCCAGCAAAGACGCGGAGCTGACCGTGGTGCTTGGTGTGAACCAGGACTGGTACGACCCCAAAAAGCATGACGTCATATCCAACGCCTCATGCACCACGAACTGCCTGGCCCCGGCCATAAAGGTTCTAAACGACGCTTTTGGCATAGACTCGGCGCTTGTAACCACGGTGCACGCCTATACCTCCAGCCAGGCTTTGGTGGACGCGAAAAAACCCGGAAAGCACAGAAGAGGACGGGCTGCGGCGGTAAACATCATCCCTACCTCCACAGGAGCTGCCATC
>JAMOUF010000119.1 GCA_027068245.1 Campylobacterales bacterium
AGATTTTAAGCCCTACAAGGCTTCAGGGGATGGAGGCCTTTTTAAACAGAATCTACTCAGCGGCCAAAAGGTGCAAAGAGGAGGGTTAATCCCCCACTATGCACTGTCTTATATTGTAGGTCCTGTAGAAGTTGGGGTTTGCGAAAGTATCCCCCTTTAGCTGCCACGCACCCTTGTGTATAATAATACCTCCAAGTTTCGTGGATTTGTCTATGCACTCTATCTTTTTCCCCTCATCAAAGGCTTTGGCAACCTCTTTCATATGGTTTAGGCGCCAGTTGTAGTGTAAAACAAGCCCCGCCGCCAGCACCAGGGCGAAGATAGGCAGAAACTTTTTGGGGGATATGTTTACAAAATCCCTGGTGGAGATAAAAACCCCTATCCCAAAAACGAAAAGAGCGATAAGTATAAATACCAGCTCCTCCTTGAAAAAATCAACCATACATCATCTCCCACTCTTTAAATTTTGGACTGAAATACTCGATTCTCTGTTTTTTAAACTCTTTCGTGGAGTAAAGATAGCGGTAGTCTCTGGGCTCTATCTCTTTTTTTATCTCCTCCACAACCCCGTCAACCTCATCTTTCGTCTTGCCGTGAATCATACTAAAAAGAGGATAGGGCCAGTTTGGATAGGTGGGCCTAAGATAGCAGTGGCTTACTGCGCTAAACTCCGCCACCCTCCTTCCAATCTCCTCCGCACGGCTCTCATCCACGCTCCATACCACCATGGCGTTTGCTTTGAACCCTGCCTTTCTGTGATAAAGAATAGAGGCGAACCGTCTCATAACTCCTGCATCTTTAAACCTTTGGCTCCTTTTTTCAAGCTCCTCATAACTGATGCCAAGCTCTTCGACAATTCTCTCAAAAGGCTCGTAGAGGGGCTCTATATCCTTTTGCAAGCCCTTTATAAGCTCAATATCCTCCTCTTTAAGCTCCATCTTCTCTCTCTTTTTTCTCTCAATCTTCTCCTTCTTTTTCCTATCCCCCTTTACATCCAGATGCACCTTGATTTTGAACATCTTCTTTGTAGGAAGTATTATAAAATCCTCCGCTCCGCTCTTTTGAGCCATAATCTCCACGCTTCTTTCAAGTCCCAAAACGGAATCCGGAGCCACGGCTATGGTAAACCACATATTGTATTCGTTGTCCCTCTCATAGTTGTGGGAGACTCCCGGATGGGTATTTACGAAACGGGCGGCACTTTCGATATCTTTTACTTTAAAAGCCACCAGGCTCGACTGGTATCCCAAAGATTTCGTATCGAATATGGCCGATGTCTGCCTGATAATGTCGCCTTTTAGCCTTTTATAGGTATCCAGCACCTCATCCTCGCTGCTCCCAAGCCTCAAAGCCAGCTCCTTAAAGGGCCTTTGGGTTATGGGAAACTCCTTTTGTATCAAATCGAGCAGTTCTTTTTCCATATACTCCCTTTTTGGTTTAGTCTATTGTGATTTTATCCTAATTTCATTGACTGGTGTCAAAAAGGGCAAAGGATATTTTCGCTACCATTTTACAAAAGGAGAAGAATGTATTTTCCGGCGTATCTTAATTTGAAAAACAAAAAAGTCCTTGTGGTAGGCGGAGGCAAAATTGCGGGAGATAAGATATCGCACCTGTTAGATTTTACGAACGATATCACCGTTATCGCCCCCAAAATCGAAAAACGGGTTGAAAATTTCATAGATGAACACTCGTTAACCTACCTGCAAAGGGAGTATAAAAACGGCGATATAGAGGGGTTTTTCGTAGTCATAGTAGCTGTAGATTCACTGAATTTGCAAAGAAGGGTATTTGAGGAGGCTAAAGATAAAAAGGTGCTTGTAAACAGCGTCGACAGCGTGGAGTATTGCGACTTTATATTCCCATCATATATAAAAAGGGGGGATTTGACTATCTCTTTTTCTACCGGTGGAGCCTCCCCCTCACTGGCAAAATACCTAAGAAGGGCCATAGAAAAAATCGTTCCGGATGGGATAGAGGATTTTTTACAGGAGCTAAAAGCGATACGCAACTCCATGCCAAAAGGAAAAGAGAGAATGCAGATACTGGATAAAAAAGCCAAAGAGTATATAAAACGCCATTTTGGGAGGGAAGATGTTTAGTAAAAAACTGTTGTGGGCCTTTTTGTTTATATTTATTTTTTTGAGCCTTAGCGCGCTTATAACCAATATGCCGGCCAAAAAGAACAAAAGGGTATTCAAGGAGATATCAAAATATTTTCCATATGAGATAACCAAGGAGTTCGGCGGGCTGGATATCGTTGATAAAAGAAGCGGCGAGGACCTGGATATCGCCAACGAGAAGGTCTTTATAGCATATGACTCCATGCTAAGGGAGTGGGGTAAAAAACACCTCCGCCTTGAGGGAAACCGGCTCTATATATATAACGACAAAAACGAAACGGCAGGTGTTATAGATTTAAAAAACGAAGAAGAGGTAAAATGGGTAAAAGAGTTTTTCTTTCAGCAGCGCTAACGCTGCTTTTGGCCGCACAACTGGCGGCAAAGGAGATAAGAGAGGATTTTTCCAGCACAAAGATTGGAAATCTCCCATACCAATGGACTGTTGCCAACACCAACAAAAAAGATGCGGGTATCTGGGAGGTGGATAAAGACAAAAGCCTGAACCTGAAATATCCAAGGGGCTTTTCAAAAGATAGTTTCAATATCTTTTACACAACCAGACTCTTTTTTAAAAAGGGCTCCATCCTGGCCGATGTAAAACCTTATGAAGGTTCCAAAAACGCTGGAATCCTCTGGCATCTAAGA
>JAMOUF010000120.1 GCA_027068245.1 Campylobacterales bacterium
GCACATCGATGAGGATGGTAATCCAGTCAAAAATTATCATGCACACATCGAGTTCATGGGATTGGATTCAGAGGGTGGGAGCGTTAGAAAGAAGTTGACGAAGGGCTATTTAACTCGGCTGCAAGACAAAACGGCAAAAATGCTAAATATGGAGCGAGGTCACAACTACGCGAAAGAGAATTTAAAGCGTCCAAAGCGGCTCGACACATACGACTTCAAGGAAGCCAAAATAAGAGAGGAAGAGGCGCGAGCCAAGGAGAAGGCTGCCCGAAAGGATTTAGAGGCCGAAAATAAGCGTTTACGAGCCGAATTGAAGGAATTAAACGCTCAGCGATCTGAATATGCAACGTTAGAGGCTGAAATAAAAGAATTGCGTGCATTGGTCAAAGAGAAAGATTTGACTCTTGATGAAATGGCGAAGAGGATAGAGGAACTCGAAGAGGATTTGATCGACATGGCAGTTTCGCGAGAAAGAGATACAGATATTCAACTGAGTCGTCCTCCCTCTCACTCTGTCGCCAAAGAAGAAATATCACCAGATATTTCTTCGCCCGTTAATGTGAATATTGACTACCCACGACCATCGTTTTAAGCAGTTATTTCCCTCCTTTCTCCCTTAGAGTTTTTCTTCTTTTCCTACAAGGAAAAGAGTTTTCATTGTTTTCGGAGCGTTTTAGCCCCCATTTTATGGGAGCCTGAAAAATCTATTATGACTTTTTTACCCCTAACTATGACTTTTTTACCCCTTTAACTATGACTTTTTTACCCCTAACTATGACTCTTGACAACAAAAGGAATATTAAGTACAATATGACCAATTTAAACAAGGGGCATTTTATGGAGAATAAAGAGCTTATTGTAAAACACAATAGCCTGATCCGATCAAGATACGACTATACGCTGGCAGAACTCAGATTGGTGATCACAATTGCGTCAATGATACAGGCTGATGATGAGGATTTTAGAGAGTATTCCGTAGCAGCAAAAGACTATGCCGAGCTTATGGGAGCTGATGCACACAATACACGCAAGGCGGTTAAAGAACTGGGGCAAATGCTGCTGTCGAAGCCTCTTCAAATCCCCACGACTGGAGGATTTGCCTTGGTGAACTGGTTCTCTTGGTTTGAATACAAAGACGGCATGATTCGCTGCTCTTTCCATCCAAAACTAAAGCCTTATATGCTCCAGCTGCAGGAACAATTCACCAAATACCGGCTCGAAAATATTCTCCGCTTCAAATCTGCGTACTCGATTCGAGTTTACGAAATCGCCAAGAGCTGGGAGACGCGGGGAGAGTTTGAGATCTCAGTACTCGATTTTAAGAAAATGCTCGGGATTGAGACGAAATATAAACTCTACGGGGATCTCAAAAGAAAAGTGATTGAGCGATCGATCAGAGAGATCAATTCTTTGAGCGATATCCATATCGCTTTCAAAGAGAAAAAGCTCGGGCGCAAAGTGACCGACTTGGTTTTTACCGTCAAACCGAACCTGCCAAAAAGCCAAAACTTCCTGGTCAACAAAAGAGCCTTTGTGTCATATATGCGAAAAAACTACATTAACCAAACTCTCTTTGTGGGGATGGGAGAGAAAGCAAATGGGAAGTCGGCCAAAGTAGAAATTGCTATCTCAGAGGACGGTCGGCTTTACGATAAACTTTCCACCCAAGACTTCTCTTCGGATCGAGCGGATAAACTCTGGAGTTGGCTTTTCGAGAAGGCCAAACGAGGCGAACTAACTGTCCTGAACCAGGGCACACTTTTTTAAAATTCCATATCCGCTGCCTGTTTTGCCGCACCCTTGTGGTCGGCAAAACCCCACTACTCATCCCTTTAGGGTGTGTAGTGGGTACCCACTACACACCTCTGGCGAGGTATGTGCGGGATTTTCAGCTATAATCTGGCCACAAGGGCGCAGATTATAGCTGAAAATATTGCAACTGGAGAAAGAATATGGCGAAGAGCTCAATTCATATCGGCCCGGGAAATTCTGGCTATTTTTTTCATAATGATCGGAGTCAAAAAACGGTCAACTCGATATTTCACGATGAGCGAAGAAGTGGGTTCAGAAAAGGAAAACAGGCCATTAAGGTCTATCGGGAAGAACTGAAAAAAAGATCCAACGCCTATAAAAAACGAACAGGCCAGAAGCTGCAAAAAAAAGCTATTACCCACCTCTCCGCAATCGTGAATCTCAACCAGAACCATGAACTGATTGACATAAAAAAAGTGGCAATGTACTTGGAAAAGACTCTGGATACAGCGATTCTTCAGATCGCCATCCACCGAGATGAAGGGCACATCGATGAGGATGGTAATCCAGTCAAAAATTATCATGCACACATCGAGTTCATGGGATTGGATTCAGAGGGTGGGAGCGTTAGAAAGAAGTTGACGAAGGGCTATTTAACTCGGCTGCAAGACGAAACGGCAAAAATGCTAAATATGGAGCGAGGTCACAACTACGCGAAAGAGAATTTAAAGCGCCCAAAGCGGCTCGACACATACGACTTCAAGGAAGCCAAAATAAGAGAGGAAGAGGCGCGAGCCAAGGAGAAGGCTGCCCGAAAGGATTTAGAGGCCGAAAATAGGCGTTTACGAGCCGAATTGAAGGAATTAAACGCTCGGCGATCTGAATATGCAACGTTGGAGGCTGAAATAAAAGAATTGCGTGCATTAATCAAAGAGAAAGATTTGACTCTTGATGAAATGGCGAAGAGGATAGAGGAACTCGAAGAGGATTTGATCGACATGGCAGTTTCG
>JAMOUF010000121.1 GCA_027068245.1 Campylobacterales bacterium
ACTCTATCCCCAAAGGGGGATTCTGCTTACAAAAGAGGTTTCCTGACGGTGTGTGCCGGCAGCAGATACTGCATATACTCCCTTTTCGATACCAAAGAGGAGGCCGCCAGGGTGGAAAACCTGCTGCATGGTCTTGTGGTAGGATATAGCGGTTGCCTGAAAGGGTGTGGAAGGCATATAGCCTGCGACATCGGTTTTGTAGGTATAAGAACGAACGCCTACGGGAGGGTTGAGAGAGGGGTAAGACTTTTTCTTGGTGGAGAGTATACCTTTGGCGAAAAACCGGCCAGGCAGATATACTGGGCCGTACCGCTTAGAAAACTTTCTCTGGTGTTAGGCTCTATAATGGATGATTTCAAAAAGAGCGGTTTTAAGGATTTCGAGGAGTATAGTAAAAATGTTTTAAACAGATTTTCGGCGGAGTTTTTAGGCTACTACTTTTTGGCGAAAATTTACGCAAACGGTAAAACCGCTTTGAAAGGCATAAAAGAGGAGGACGATATATTCGCCCTGGGGTTTGAGAATTTTCAAGAGGCCGTAAAAAAGCTGGAGAAGAGGCTCTACTCCTGTGAATAGGCCTCGCTCTTTCTGTTTTCCAGAAACTGGTCGTTAAGTCTTTGGATGAAACTTTTGGAGCGGTTGACCAGCTCGTCAAGTTTTAGAAGATACTTTTTTCTGCCTACCTTCAAAGGAGCGCTTATATAGTTCACATACCATCTGGTAAATTTTGCGAAACTGTTTTTGACGTATGGGTTGGATATCTTTTGAGCCATCATATCCGAAAGCACGGCCTTTATTTTAAAATGGAGTGCCGCCAACGCCAAAAACAGCGCAAATGCCGCTGCAAAGAGAATATCGCCTTCAACAAAGGAACTTATGTAGTAAAGCGCCACACCAAAAGCCAGCAGCAGTATGGCGTCTATAAACAACATCCTCTTTCTAAATTTTGCCAGCTCCGCCCTGGCTAAAGATATATACTCTTTAAGCTCTTTTACTCTTGTTTCTATGTTTTTGACGATTCTGTAGGCCCTATCCACTACCACCTTCTCAATCTTTTCATAAATTTTCGCCAAATCCTCATCTTTTTTACGCTTTAACCTCTCATCTACGGCGCCGCCTTCAGCTTTTGCGGCGTTTTCATTGTATATGGCGTAAAAGGTTCCGCTAACGACCCCTTTTTGACTGAGCGCCCTTTGCCAGGAGCCTATTATATCTTCAAGGTTGTCCTCTTTGGAGCAGGTATCCACCTGGTTTAGGATATAGAGCACCTTGTCGCTGTCGGTATGGGACCTGGCCACCTCCACCAGGTGGTTTAGGGTATCTCTCATGGCACCGGGCTCCGGATGTCTGGCATCGAAAAATATCAAAATCAAATCGGAGAGGTCTATGATGTGAGATGTGATTTTGAGGGTGGCGTCGCGCTGGGTATCGGCGTCGAAACCGGGAGAGTCTATCAAAATCTTTCCCTTGAGGTTTTGGGAGTTTACGGTTTTTAGCTGAAGGTATCTGTTGATATTTGAGTGCGAGCCCTCGATTTTCTCTATCTCTTTGGATATATTGTAAAAAGGAAACCTTGGGTCCGCATCAAGAGCCACGCCTGGAAGGGTAGCCTCGTTTTTGGAGTAGCAAAGTACCGTAAACTTCTCGTCTACGGCCTGGTTTCCGCTCTGTTGGACCTTTTTGCCCAAAAATTCGTTTATAAAACTCGATTTACCCGCCGAAAAGGTTCCCAAAACGGAGATTAGGGGCCACCAGGAGATTGATTCGGTAAATGTCTGGTTTTTTGTTAAAAACCCAAGGGCCCTGGCCGTCTCGTCAAGCTTTTCATACTCGTCTATCACCTCCACCAGTACCGGATTTTCCTCACTTAGATGCTCTTTTAATTTCAAATACCTCTCTTTTGGAGTCATCTGCAACCTTCCAATTTTTTAATTGAAAGTATATCAAATTATCTTAATTTTATTTTATCTTAAACTGGTTTGGGTATCATAAGAAAAAATCTTATAGGAAATAGCGATGGAGTACGGGGAAAGAATAAGACATATAAGAGAGGCTCTCTCTTTGTCCCAAAGCGAGCTTGCCGAGAGGCTTGGAGTCAACAAACAGATGATAAGCGATATCGAGAGGGGCAAACAGAAGAGATTTTCACCCCATATAGAACAGAAACTCATAGATATATTCAACATAAGTGAACCCTGGCTTTTAAAGGGCGAGGGCGAACCTTTCAAAAACTTTGGTACCAGAACAAGCACCCTGACTATCGAAGAGGAGCTTATATTGAAATATTTCAAACAGGTTCCACAGGAACGAAGACTGGACGCGGTATCGTGTATTCTTAACTGCATAAGAGAGTTTAGTTAATTTCTATCCGGAAGCATAATCTAATATGATTGACTTGGGCTAAAATAATATGGTATAATCCGGATAAAAATTTTTGGAGGTGTTAACGGTGAGCAGTAAAAGTCTATATGAAACATTGGGAGTCAAGCCAGATGCCTCCGCAGACGAGATAAAAAAAGCCTACAGAAAGCTTGCCAGGAAATATCATCCCGATATCTGTAAAGAGGCCGAGTGCGAGGAGAAATTCAAGGAGATAAACGCGGCCTACGAAATCCTGAGCGACCCCGAAAAGAGAAAACAGTACGACCAGTATGGCGACGCGATGTTTGGAGGACAGAATTTCCACGATTTCGCCCATCAAAACTTTGAGGGGGGAGTGGATCTGGATGAGATCTTAAGAAGCATTTTTGGCG
>JAMOUF010000122.1 GCA_027068245.1 Campylobacterales bacterium
CAACGCCACCATATCGAGCAAAAAGTACGAAAGACTTCTGACAAAAGAGGGCTACTTCAACATCACCTCGAAACCCACACCCCTTTTCGTCCCTCTGGTAGAGGAGGAGATATTTGAAGGGCCGGTGCTGGAGGCGGCCATGGAGCACTACTTCAAAGGGCAAAATCCGGATGGGATAATTTTGGGATGCACCCATTTTCCCCTGATATCCCACGCCATAAAGAACTATTTTGAAAAAGCGAAGCTTATCCACTCCGGAGAGGCCATATGCGAATACTTAGAAGAGCACCTGGGGATAAAAGAAAAGAACAAAGAGACCCGCATAGAGCTCTTCGCCTCCGAAAATCCCTCAAAGCTTAAAAAGATAGCCGCACTTTGGTGCGGGATTTAGATATCTTTGTTTATGATATTGTCTAAAATAATCAGTTTTATATCCCACCGGCTCTTTTTGAAGGGAACTTTTTTCACCTCTTTTGGCAGCGGCACCGCTTTGTTGTTCTTAAAACACTCTATCAGCACATCCTTCAGGTTATCGGCCGGATAGATTAAAACAAGCTCGTTTTTCGCCTTGTAAAAAAGCGCCACGTCGAAATCCCCCCTATAAAGCACGAAACCGTCACTTTCGAAAACCTTTTTGAACTTCATATCGAAAATCCCTTCCAAAATCTCGATATAGGGTTTGTCAAAGGCCCTGGCCGGAGGAAGGTCCACCACCTCGTAAATCACCTCGTCACCGTTTGGAAGCTTAAGATAGTATCTATCTATATCAAGCTCGTCCACCAAATCGCTCTCTTTTTTTATCACATTAACATCGATGGCGTTTTTGCACTTTTTGTTGTAAAAGACCAGTCTGTTGTCTTTGAGCGATACCTTGGCGATATTGAGCCTCATGGTAAAAACCACTATCAACACCACTACGAGTAGAAAGAAAATTAATCCCGCCTTCATCTTCTGCCTTTAAGTTTGGATATGTATAATTATACTATGTAATCCAAGGAGAGAAGTTTGACACTGGCATTGAAATACCGTCCCAAAAAATTTGACGACCTTATAGGCCAAGAGGCAGTATCTCTCACCCTCTCCCACGCTCTTGATACCAACAACCTGGCGCACGCTTACCTTTTCAGCGGTCTAAGAGGCAGCGGCAAAACCAGCACGGCCAGAATTTTTTCCAAAGCGCTGCTTTGCCAAAAGGGACCTACCAGCCATCCCTGCGAGGAGTGCGAACACTGCAAGATGGCAAACGAGAACAGACATATGGATATCATAGAGATGGATGCGGCCAGCAGCAGAAAGATAGACGATATAAGAGAACTTATAGAACACACCAAATACAAACCGGCCGTGGGCAGATACAAGATATTTATCATCGACGAGGTCCATATGCTCACCAAGGAGGCTTTCAACGCTCTTTTAAAAACCCTCGAAGAGCCGCCGGAGTATGTGAAGTTCATCCTTGCCACCACGGACCCTTTGAAACTTCCGGCAACCATACTTAGCAGAACCCAGCATTTCAGGTTCAAAAAAATAGGCCAGAGGGATATCGTGAACCATCTGCGGCATATTTTAGCCATAGAGGGAGTGGAGTATGAAGAGGAGGCCCTGGAGATACTCGCCAGAAGCGGACAGGGCAGCCTGAGGGATACGCTGACCCTTTTGGACCAGGCCATCCTCTACTCAAAAGGCTCCATCACCACATCCTCGGTCACATCGATGCTTGGTATCGTTGACCCGAAAAAAATCGAGGAGATTTTCAACACCGTTATCTCGAAAGAGCAAAAGAGGGTTTTGGATATGGTAAAGGAGCTCAAAGAGTATGAATCCTCGATGATTTTGGATGAGATGATAGAGTTTTTAAAAGCGGACCTCTATCAAAACCGGGGCGGATTTTCCATAATGCTGCAGGAGCGGTTTTTCAAAATACTCAGTGACGCCAAAAACCTGCTTTTTATAAGTGGCGACGACGAGTTCGTGCTGACTTTGACGCTGCTAAAGCTTATAGAGGCCACCAAAATCAAAAGCATCGACGAACTTATAGAGGAGTTTGAAAGCGAAGAGCTCCCTCAAAGCAGAGCCGCTGCGACAGCTGCAAAGAGCTTGGAGCCGCCAAAGCCCAAGCAGAGCAAAGATATGAAAAAGAGCCCTCAACAGCTTTTTAGGAATCTTACAGACAGGCTTTACGAAAAGAACTATCAGCTTGGGGAGTGTTTCGAGAAATATGTGGATTTCGTATCTTTTGAAGATGGGGTGCTTACCTGGCAAAGCGACCCGCAAGGGGAGTGCAAGGAGAGGCTAAGGCGCTCCTATCCTACCATCAAACATCTGATACAGGAGATTTTCGGTATAGATACGAAGATAAAGAAAATTCCGCCAAAGGAGAGTCCCCGGTGCGACTCAACCATAGAGGAGGCGGAGTTTGGCAGCAGCTGCGTCAGCGCCCAGATGGGTCTGAAAGCCAAAGAGTTCGACGATATTTTAAAAGCTCCGCTGGTTCAAAAGGCAAAGGAGCTGTTTGGTGCAAAAAAGATAAAGGTCATCCCAAAAGTTTAAGCACCCTCTCCTTTTGCCCCTTTCCCTTGCAGTGCTCCTTGCAAAACTCGACGATTTTTCCGTGAAACCTGGCATAGATTTGCGACAGCGGCAAAGTATGTCCGTAAAGCTCGTAAATTTTATCGAGATTCTCTATCAAAGAGTCGCTCAGATACTCCTGCAACTGCGCGTAATCCTCGAACTCATACCCTAAAAAACCCAAA
>JAMOUF010000123.1 GCA_027068245.1 Campylobacterales bacterium
GGTTATATCTTCGCTCTTTATGCCGTTTTTTTCCAAAATATCCAAAACGTCGTTGGTGAGGGTTTTGACGGCTACTTTGAATGTCTCGTTGCCCTTCATCTTTATGGTGCAGGCCTTCTCTTTGGCGACCTCTTCGCTGCAGGGCTGTTTTACGCCGCATCCTGGGGTTATGAGATAGTCGTAATACTTCCCGTCGGCCGATATGTTGGTATCTATGATAGCCTCGGCCTTCTCATCGGTAGCCCCAATAACCGCGGCTCCCGCCCCGTCGCCAAAGAGTATGCATGTGGTCCTGTCGCTCCAGTCTACGATGGCGCTTAGTTTTTCTGCGCCTATAATCAGCACGTTTTTGGCCATCTTCGACTCTACAAAGGCTTTGGCTATACTCAGTGCGTAGATGAAACCGGTGCAGGCGGCACTTATATCAAAAGCCGGGATATTGGCGATATTCAGTTTTTTTGCAATCATACATGCGGTGGATGGCATACAAAGGTAGTCCGGAGAGATGGTGGCGCAGATTATCATATCCACATCTTCCGGGCTCATTTTTGCCCTATTTAGCGCCTTTTTCGCAGCCTCGACCCCCAAATCGCTGGTGCTTTGGCTCTCATCTGCTATGTGCCTGGTTTTTATGCCGGTTCTTTTGGTTATCCACTCGTCGCTGGTATCCACCATCTTCTCAAGGTCCGCGTTCGTCAATACCCTTTGCGGCACGTAAGCCCCGACAGATTTTAATGCTGCAAACAATCCCTATCCTTTAGAAATCTCTTCAAGTCTTTGCTCTATGACGCTGTTGATATCGGACTCCACATACTTTATGGCCTGGTATATGGCGTTTTTTATCGCTTTTGGAGTGCTTTTACCGTGGCTGACTATCGCGCAACCCTTTATGCCTATCAGTGGCGCGCCGCCGTATTCGCTGTAATCTATCTCTTTTTTCAGCGCCCTGAAAACCCTCTTCATCATCAAAGCCCCGGCCATCCGGATAGGGGTCTTTTTGATGTTCTTCTTCATCAGTTTGCTGATGGCGTCGGCCACTCCTTCGCTGGTTTTTAGCAGTATGTTTCCCGTAAACCCGTCGCAGACCACCACATCCACGCTGGCGTCAAAAATATTGTTGCCCTCCACGTTTCCTTTGAATGTGGGAAGTTTTTTAAGAAGCTTGAAGGCGGCTTTCGTAAGCTCGTTTCCTTTGCTCTCCTCCTCGCCGTTGGAGAGTAGCCCCACTTTGGGCGAGTCGATTTTCATTATCGCTTTGGCGTATGCCTCTCCCATTACGCCAAACTCGAAAAGATGCTCCGGTTTGCAGTCAACGTTGGCGCCAACATCCAAAACCAGCGTCTTTTTATCTTTGTAAGTTGGCATCAGTGTGGCTATAGCCGGTCTTGAGACCCCTTTGATACGGCCGATTCTAAGGGTGGCAAGACTCATGGTGGCTCCACTGTGTCCGGCTGAGACAACCGCGTCCGCCCTCTTTTGCCGAACCAGATCAACCGCTTTGTAGATAGAGCTCTCTTTTCTTTTCAAAGCCTCGGTGGCGGGCTCGTCCATGGAGATCACATCCGTGGCCTCCACTATCTCCACTCTATCTAAAAAACGTTTGGGTAACATCTCCAGTATCTTCTCCCTATCACCCACCAAAAGCGCTTTAAATCCGGGATACTCTCTGAGTGCCAAAATGGCTCCCTCGATTATCGGGTAGGGACCGAAATCCCCACCCATAACGTCTATCGCTACTCTAATCATCGATTATTTGTATTCACCGGTGGTAGGATTCACATGGTGAGGTAGTTTCCAGCTGCCATCCTTGTCTTTTACTGGCTTTACAAGTTTTATTTTGTAGTGCGTTCTTCTTTTTGCGCCTCTTGTCTTGCTGTTACGTCTCTTTGGAACTGCCATTGTCTTCTCCTTTGCATTTTGGACATATATGATACTCAAGTTTTTTCGACTCTATCTCCGAGTCCAAAACCTGGTTAAAATCTATCTTCCCGTCGAAAAACTCTATTACGTCGGCCTCTTCGTCAAAACCCCTGTATATGCCGTCGCTGAACTTCAGATGAACCTCCTCATCCAAAGGCAGCATAAAGGGGCTTGCGCACCTGTCGCAAATAACTTCAACATTATTAGATAATTTGCCTTTAAACTCGGTTAAATTATCCCTGCCAAGCGATATTTCACCCTTGAGTGTTACACCCTGGGAAGATACCTCTACACTTTTTTTGGTTTTTGAAACCTTTCTAAAATCAAGTTTCAATTACAATATCTCTCTTTGGGCGAAAAAGAAAGCTATCTCTTTTTGGGCGTTTTCCAAGCTGTCGCTTCCGTGAACCGCGTTTGCCTCGATACTTTCTGCAAAGTCGGCTCTGATGGTTCCAGGAGCCGCCTCTTTTGGGTTGGTAGCGCCCATAAGTTCTCTGTTTTTCGCGACCGCGTTTTCACCCTCAAGCACCATAACAACCACGGGCCCGCTTGTCATATACTCGACCAGATCCGCAAAAAAAGGTCTCTCTTTGTGAACCTCGTAAAACCTCGCGGCGTCATCTTTTGTAAGTTGAAGCTTTTTTATAGCGGCGATTCTAAGTCCATTTGTCTCGAACCTGTCGATAATTTTGCCAATAACGTTTTTCTCAACGGCATCGGGCTTGATGATAGATAGGGTTCTTTCCATTATCTCTCCTAAGGTTTTATGAATTTTGAAGGGTGATTATAGCAAAAAAAGCATAATTTAAGATTAATTTTTGAAGTAGGTGGGGCGAAAGCCCCAAAGAGTTATTCGATAACAGGCTTGTGCTTCTCTCTCCACTCTTCAGGAATGTCATCCCTGCAAGCAGGCTCTTCCGGATAGCACTTATCCCATACGATACACCCTTCCGTAGGACAGGCTTCCGCACAGGCCGGAACATCGTGATAACCTACGCACTCGACGCATTTATCCGGATATACATAATAGATCTCTTCTCCTGTTGGGTTATCCTCGTCATCCACGATAGCCTCTACGGGACACTCGTCGATGCACGCTCCACAATTGATACAGATATCCGTAATTAAAACTGCCATTTTGCCTCCTTATGTTTTATCATCCAAACTATAACAAATTTTTTTTAAAAGTTCCTTAGATTTTAAAATAATCCTTTATCTCATCCACTTTATCAGTTTTCTCCCAGGTAAATTCGGGAAGTTCCCTTCCAAAATGGCCGTATGCGGCGGTCTTTTTGTAAATTGGCCTCAAAAGGTCGAGCGTCTTTATAATCCCCCTGGGCGTCAGATCAAAAAGGCTCTTTATACCCTTTTCTATCTCCTCGTCCGGCACTTTTCCCGTTCCGTGGGTCTCCACCATTATAGATACGGGCTCCACTATCCCTATAGCGTATGCGAACTGCAGTGTTACTTTATCACACACTCCGCTGGCTACCAGGTTTTTTGCCACATATCTGGCCGCATAGGCACCGCTTCTATCCACCTTCGTGGGGTCTTTTCCGCTAAAAGCCCCGCCACCGTGGGGACAGCTGCCGCCATAGGTATCCACTATAATCTTTCTGCCCGTCAGCCCCGCATCCCCCTGCGGGCCTCCTATGACAAAGCGTCCGGTGGGGTTTATGTGATAGACTATATCGTCCGCTATCAGCTCTTTTGGTATTACTTTATATACAATCTCCTCTATAACAGCGTCTTTTAGCCTGTTGTAACTCACATCCGGATCGTGCTGGGTGGAGATGACTATCGTCTTTATCTCCTTTGGCATCCCATCCACATACTTTACCGTCACCTGCGCTTTGCCATCAGGCCTTAAAAATGGCAAGATCCCCTCTTTTCTGGCCCTTGCAAGCTCCATTGTGAGCCTGTGGGCGTAGGTGATTGGAAGGGGCATCAACACCTCGGTCTCACGGCATGCGTATCCAAACATCAAACCCTGATCCCCGGCTCCGATCTCGCCCCCCTCTTTATCCACACCCTGGTTGATATCGGGCGACTGCTCGCCAACCGCGTTCAAAACTCCGGCACTTCTGTAATCAAAGCCATAAAGGGCGTCAGTGTAGCCTATCTCTCTGATAACGTCCCTGACTAAATCTTGCATAGGTGCGTAGGTCTGGGTTTTGAGCTCTCCGGCTATTACGCAAAACCCGTTGCTAAGCATCGTCTCACAGGCCACTCTGGCGTTTTTGTCCCGCTCTATGATATAGTCCAGTATCGCGTCGCTTATCTGGTCCGCCATCTTGTCCGGATGGCCCTCCGTAACCGATTCGGAGGTAAAAAGATACTCTCTTGCCATTTCTGTCCTTTTTAGGTTTTTGGAAATTATATCTAAATTAGTTTTGCATAAATTTTATAACCGCCTGTAACAAGAAATATTTAATCTCTTTTTTGGTAGAATATAAATGTTTTCAAAAGAAAAAAATTATCAAAAGGAGACGAGAAGATGTTGGTAACCAAAAAAGCCCCGGATTTCACGGCGCCGGCCGTAATGCCGGACAACAGTTTCAACGAAAACTTCAACCTGTATGAAAATATCGGAGAGAAAGGTGCGGTTCTGTTTTTCTACCCGCTCGATTTTACATTCGTCTGTCCAAGTGAGATAATAGCTTTTGACAAGAGGCTGGAGGAGTTCAAAAAAAGAGGGATAAACGTGATAGGATGTTCTGTAGACAGCCACTACACGCACCTTGCCTGGAAGAACACGCCCGTGGAAAAGGGTGGCATCGGCAATATCCAGTATCCGCTGGTAGCGGACCTTACAAAAAAGATTTCAAGAGATTACGACGTATTGCTTGAAGATATGGGGGTTGCTCTTAGGGGAAGTTTTCTTATAGACAAGGACGGAACCATCAGACACTGCGTCATCAACGACCTGCCCCTTGGCAGAAGCATAGACGAGATGCTAAGAATGGTGGACGCCATGGAGTTCGCCAATGAACACGGAGAGGTCTGTCCCGCAGACTGGGAGATGGGAAAAGAGGCGATGAAACCAACTCCCCAAGGCGTGGCCGAGTATCTTTCAAAGCACGCAGACTGACTTAAATAGGCCGGGCCTCAGGGCCCGTCTTTTTTGTAACGCTCATAGAAAAACCATCCAACAAACCCAAGCCCAATCAACAGGTTTATCCAGCTAAAATCCCCAAAACTCTCAAACATCTCAAAAGATTTCGCCAAAAACCTGTCCGGCTCCTTTTGTGAGAGATAGTGAAAATAGCCCTTAATCTCATCCCCGTAAAAAAACGCAGCGATTTCTGGCAGGACAAAAAAGAGCACAATACCCACCAAAGCCCACCAGCTGCGGCCGGGCCTAAGAGAGTCGACTATCTTTTTTCTCAATCTCTTCCACCCTTTTTGCCAACTGCTTTGGCGTAATTCCCAAAAATCTCTCCACATCCTCCGTTTTGCCGTGTGGAATAAATATATCCGGATACTCGAAGGTAGTAAGTTTTATATCCTCTATACCCTCTTTTGCGAAAAACTCCTCTATGGCACTGCCAACTCCTCCCAAAGCGGCGGAGTCGCTAAATACATACCACCTTTTGTAACGATTGGAGAGCTCTTTTAAAAGCTCCTCGTCCAGAGGTTTAACAAAACGCAAATCGAGCAGGGAGATATCTTTATCAAGCTCTTTTATGGTTTCATAGGCCCGTCCCACGCCGTTGCCGTAACCTACAAAGAGTATATCGCCATCATTTCGTATCAGCATCTGGGCTTTGCCAAGCCTGAAATCCTCTGGGTTAAAAACCCCATCATCCAATATAAAGGCGCCTCTTGGGTATCTGAAGGCTATGGGCCTCTCGAAATTTGCGGCAAACTCCACCGCCTTTTTCAAGGTCTCCCCGTCCCTTGGGGCGAAAAGGTGCATATTTGGTATGGGCCTAAGGTAGTTGATATCGAAGGCCCCCTGGTGGGTTTCGCCATCTTCTCCAACGATTCCGGCCCTGTCGATGGCAAATTTAACCCCAACATCCATCAGGGCGATATCGTGTATAACCTGGTCGTATCCTCTTTGTAAAAAGGTGGAGTAGATAGCGACAAAGGGTTTGAAACCCTCTTTCGCCAAAGGCCCCATCGATGTGACTGCGTGCTGCTCGGCGATTCCCACATCCCAAAACCGATCATTAAACTTCTCAAGCAGTGGCTTCAATCCGGTTCCGCTTGGCATCGCCGCCGTAACCCCCACGATTTTCTCATCGTTTTTGGCAAGCTCCAGAAGTTTTTTACTAAATATCGATGTGGCCGATGGTTTGGAGCTCTTTTTCAAAGGCTCGCCGCTTTTTATATCGAAAGGCCCCACTCCGTGCCAGTGCTCAAAATAGCCCTCGGCCATCTTATACCCTTTGCCCTTTAGGGTCTGGGCGTGGATGATAACCGGCTTTTTAAGCTCTTTGGCAATATTTAGCGTCTTTATCAAAGCTTCCAGGTCGTGCCCGTCTATGGGACCAATATATTCGATGCCGAGCTCTTCGAACAGGATTCCGGGAGTTATGAGCCTGAAAGACTCCTCGAACTTTTTCGCCATATAGGTGGCGGATTCGGGAAGGTTTTCCAGGAGTTTCTCTATACGCTTTTTCATATTTTGATAAAAGGGGCTAGCCATCTTCTGGCTCAGGTATTTGCTGATGGCGCCGATTGGCTTGGCGATACTCATCTCGTTGTCGTTAAGGATGATTACCACCGGATACTTTCTATCCCCAAGCTCGTTCAAAGCCTCATAGACCATCCCCGCACTCATCGCACCATCCCCTATCAGGGCCACGGGAGTTCTTTGCTCTTTTTTCAAAGCTATCGCCTTTGCGGCACCCACGGCCAGGGATATGGATGTGGAGCTGTGTCCTGCTACCCAGTAGTCATAAGGGCTCTCGGTGGGTTTGGTATAACCGCTGATTCCGCCAAACTGTCGCAAGCTCTCAAACTTCTCCCATCTGTCAGTCAGGAGTTTGTGAGCGTATGCCTGATGGCTCACGTCGAAAATGAAAGGGTCCTTTTTGGCGTCAAATACATAGTGCATCGCCACGATAAGCTCAACCGCGCCCAGCGTGGAGCTTAGATGGCCCCCTTTTTGGCTCACCACCTCCAAAATCCGCTCTCTGATTTGTTGGCTAAGCTCCTCCAGCTCTTTGATACTCTTATTTTTAATATCCATTCAAAATTTCCTCAAACCTTTTAAAGAAGATATCGTTTTGCTCTTTGGTCCCGATGGTTATGCGGATGGCGTTTAGGCCATATGAGGCCAAATCCCTGACAATCACCCCCTTTTTTAAAAGCCTCTCGGCGATATCGGTGGAGTTTAGGGGCTCATCGAAGAGGTATGTGATAAAGTTCGTATAGCTGTCTATATGTTTTATGGAGTTGGAGAGGGCGAAATTTACGAACCTATCCATCTGCTTGAAGTTTTTCGCCACACTATCTTTTACGAACTTTTTATCCTTCAGTGCCTCTTTTGCCGCCGCCAGCGAGAGGGTGGTGACGTTAAAAGGGGGTCTTAGTTTGTAAAGCTCTTTTATAATCTCTTTCGAGGCTATCCCATACCCAACCCTGGCTCCGCCAAGGCCGTAGGCTTTGGAGAAGGTTCCAAGATATATCACGTTTTCAAACTTCTGTATCAGTTCCGCCGCATCTATCGCCTTTTTTGCATCTTTATAGGAGCCATACTCCATATAAGCCCCATCCACTACCACAAGCGGCTCCTTAACGCGCTCCAAAAAGCTGTAGAGGTATTCCCTGTCTATGGCGTCACCCGTTGGATTGTTAGGGGTGCAGATATGGATAAGGGCTGGCGAGTGCTCTTTGTAAAGCTCGTAAAACTCGTCCAAATCGTGCCTGTAGCAGCTGCTTCTGACTATTTTGGCCCCCATCTGTCTGGCGTATATCTCATACATGGCAAAGGTTATTTTACTCATCAAAACCTTCTCTTTCTCGTTCAAAACCGCCCTGGCGCAAAACTCCAGTATCTGGTCGCTACCAGAGCCTATGATGATATTTTCCATCCCCACGCCAAATCTTTTTCCAAGGGCCTCTTTTAGCTCATACATACTGTCATCCGGATAGAGATAGAGTTTGGAGGCGCTGTTTTTTACGGCCTCTATAGCCTTTGGCGGGGCACCATAGGGATTTTCGTTGGAGGCAAGTTTCACGATATCCTTCTCATCTATCCCATACTCCCTTACCACCAGCTCTATAGGCTTTCCGGCCTCATAACTTTTAATCTCTTTTAAAACTTCGTTAAACCTCATCTACCCTGTCCTTTATCTTGGCGTAACTTCCCAGCCACTTGATTTGGGGTTTATGTTTTTGCAGCACCTTTTGAACGTTTTCATCGTCTATATGCCCGTCAAAATCGATGTAGAACCAGTAGTTGAAATCCTTTTGCTGTGCGGGTCTTGACTCGATTTTGGTAAGGTTGATTTTCTCTTTGTAAAAATCTTTCAAAAACTCGTACAAAGCTCCCGGCCTGTCTTTTAGTTTGGCCAAAATCGAGGTTTTGTCGCTCTGGCTCTTTTGGTTTTTAAAATCACTTAAAACGATGAACCGGGTGGTGTTGTTCTTGAAATCCTCGATATTTTCAAACAGAATCGGCAGATTGTAAAGCTTGGCGGCGATACTTGAGCAAATTGCGGCGCTTCCCGGCTCTTTTGCCGCTATCTTGGCGGCCTTGGCGGTGGATTCCACGGGAATCAGCTCCACCTGGTCCAGTCCGTGGGTGGTTAAAAACTCTCTGCACTGTCCAAAAGCGATATCTTTGGAGTATATCTTTTTTATGTTTTTGATGTTCTCCTCCAAAGAGGCCAAAGAGTGGTGTATCGGCATAAAGACCTCGGCAACGATTTTCAAATCGCTTCTGCCGAGCATATCCAGCGTCTCGCCCACCACGCCGTCGATGGAGTTCTCTATTGGCACCACGCCGTATTTTGCTCTTTTTTGCTCTATCTCTTTAAAAACGGAGCTTATGGTATTTAGCGGCAGATAATCACTCATAGCCCCAAACCTGGACTCGGCCGCCTGGTGGGTAAAACTCCCCTCTGGCCCAAGATAGGCCACCCTCTCTGGTCGTTCCAGATTTCTCGAGACTGCGAATATCTCCAAAAAAATCGCATCTATGGCACTGTCGTTTAGTGGGCCCTGGTTTCTTTTTTTGAGGCGCTCTAGTATCTCAATCTCTCTTTCGGGCCTGTAAATCGGGGCGTCGGTTCTGTTTTTCAACTCCCCAACTGCCTTTACAACCTCCATTCTTTTATTCAGCAAATCAAGTATCTCGTCGTCGATTCTGTCTATACGCTCTCTTAACTCATCCAGTTTCATAACACCCCCAATCTTTTTGCGGCTTCAAAAATATCTTCTGCTATTATATCCGGATTGAAACCAAGTTTTGGCAAAATCTCATCCGCACTTCTGAATTTTCCGCTCAAAACGAAGACCGTTCTCATTCCAAGCTCTTTTGCCCCAATCAAATCCCCTACCACATCGTCGCTAATGATGGTAATCTCCTCGAAACTTTCGGCTTTCAGCATTTTTCTGGCCTCATTGAAAAAAAGAGGGCTTGGCTTTCCAACTACGCTGCCTTCAACGCCCGTGGCAAACTCGAACATCGCCATCAAAGCACCAACGCCCGGATACCTCTTCTTTTTGGCGTAAAGAGAGGTTTTATGCATTCCCACAAGCTGGGCCCCTTTTAGCAAAAATTCGTCTATATCGCCAAACTCCTCGAACGTATAGTCATCCTTCACGCTCAAAACCACCGCATCCGGATTTTCAAAATCCATCTTTATACCCAAAGCCTCGACGTTTTTTATAAAGCCCTCACTTCCATATGGAGCGATTCTCTTTGAGCCCACCACCTTTTTCAACACCATCAACGGGTCCAGATACTTAGATTTTGGGATATTGAAACCCAAAGAGTTCAGATACCCCAGAAAGTCCCTCTCTTTGGTATTGTTGGTGACAACCACATAGGGAATGTTTTTATAATTTAGGGTATCTATAAACTCCACAGCTCCCCTGATAGGCTCTCTTTTTTCGTCGTCTATCAGCGTTCCTTGAACGTCTATGAAGAACATTACAAAAACCTTACCTCTTTTTCTATGATATCCTCGAAACTCTCCCTTTGCCTAATGAGCCTCTCTTTTCCCCCTTCCAGGGCTACCTCGGCCGGCCTAGGGCGGCTGTTATAGTTGCTGCTCATCACAAATCCGTATGCTCCGGCACTCTTTACGGCTATCAAATCCCCATGCTCCGTTGGCGGCAGCATCCTGTCCTTCGCCAAAAAATCGCCGCTCTCACAAACCGGCCCAACCACGTCCGCCAGGCTCTCATCACCTCTTTTTCCAATCACCTCCACCTCATGGTATGCGTTGTAGAGGCTGGGCCTTAAAAGATCGTTCATAGCACCGTCTACTATGATAAACCTCTTGTTTTTTGTCTTTTTCTCATACAGAACCTGCGTCAAAAACAGTCCCGCATCCCCTACGATATATCTGCCCGGCTCGCATATAATAGTAGGCTCCAGACCGCTAAGGGTAGATAAAATCGCCTGGGCGTAATCGTATGGCTCGATGGTCTTTTCATCTTTATACCGTATGCCAAGCCCTCCGCCCACATCGAAAAACTTCAGCTCTATCCCGATTTTTTCCAGGTTTTTCACCAAATCGGCTATCTTCTCACTCGCCTCCTTGATGGGTCCAAGCTGGGTCAGCTGGCTTCCTATATGAAAATGTATGCCTACAGGCTCGATATGCTCGCTCTTTTTAGCCAGCAGATAGAGCCTTTTGGCGCTATCTATATCTACGCCAAATTTATTTTCGCTAAGGCCCGTTGAGATATAGGGATGGGTTTTTGGGTCGATATCCG
>JAMOUF010000124.1 GCA_027068245.1 Campylobacterales bacterium
TTAAGCCCTCTTAAAATCTTTTAATAACCTCTTTAAACACTTCGTAGAGCTTTTTTACCTCATCTTTTGAAGTGCGCTCGTTTGGAGCATGTATAGTATCGTTAATAACCCCGAACTCTATCGTCTTTACCCCGTGTGATGCGAAAAACCTGGCGTCACTGGTGCCGCCTGCTGTTGAGTGTTTGGGTGTGATGCCGGTAACGGCTGATATGGCTCCGTCCATCACTTTGACGATTTTGGAATCAGGGTCTGTCAAAAAGGGTTTCGCGCTCTCGCTAAGCGTCAAAGAGTAGTTCATCCCGTCAAAATATTTGTGGACGAACCGCTCGATATCCCTCATGGATGTTTTCGTGTTGTTTCTGACGTTAAACATCATTTTCAGTTTTCCAGGAGTTACGTTCGTAACCTCCATACCGGCCCTTATATCGGTTATGACGAATTTGCTGGGAGCGAAAAACTCATCCCCCTCATCCAGATTCACGCCGGCCATATGGGGAAGAACCTGGGCCACTTTGTGGATAGGGTTCACGGCTTTTTCCGGATAGGCCGCGTGGCCCTGCTTGCCGACCTTTTCAATGACGCCGTTTATCGAGCCCCGCCGCCCTATCTTCATGGCGTCTCCAAAGACCTTTTCGCAGGTAGGCTCGGCCACTACGGCAAAATCGGGCATCATACCCATCTTCTTCAATTCCTCCAAAGCGAACCTCGTGCCCCACTTCGCCTCACCCTCCTCGTCGCTCGTAAGGAGGATGGAGAGCGTGCCATCAAACTCTCCGCACTCCTTTGCGGCCTGCACGAAGGCCGCTACGCCGCTTTTCATATCCTGAGCCCCCCTGGCATAGATAAGCCCATCTTTCTCCACAGGCTCGAAAGGGTCGCTCTCCCATCCATCACCCGGCGGCACCACGTCCACATGCCCCGCAAAGCAAAGATTCTCTCCCGGACCGAACTTTTTATACAAAAAGAGGTTTTTAACCCCCTCTTTGTTGAACCACAACGCATTGTAATCTTTTAGATACTCTCTTATGAAATCCAGGCTTCCCGCATCATCGGGCGTAACGCTTGGATAGCTCAAAAGCCTTTTAAAAAGCTCGATTACCTCCATCAATCCCCCTGAAATTTTTTATCATACAGATATAGTCCTCTATGTTTTCAAACCGGTGGTTGCCCCCATACTCCACCACACATCTTTGGTTGGAAAACTTTTTCAAAGCCTCACGGTAGTCCAAAACCTCGTCCCCGGTTTGCAAAAGCACCAAAAAGAGATTTTTTCTAAGATTTTTAACGTCCAGATTCAAAAGCTCTTTTAGATACTCCTCTTTCCACTCGAACTCTGCTCCGTCACAAAACCTTCTGTTTATGCCAAGGCTCTTTTTCAGCGTATTGTAAGGCCTGACGGAGGGGTTTATAAGCACACCCCTTTTGTTGTGTTTTTGACCCAGGTATGTGGCGTAGAAGCCACCCAAAGATGAGCCTACAAGCATATCTATATCGTTGTTCGCAATTATCTCATCAAGATATTTTACTGCCTCTTTGGGCCTAATAGGGAGGTTTGGAGCCATCACATCCTTTAGATGCTTTTTGAGTGTGCGGCTCTTGTTACCCTCGCCGCAGGAGGCAAAGCCGTGGATGTATAGAACCATCAGGGCTTTTCATAGAAGATATAGTTGGTGGAGTAGTCGCTAAACTCGAAATAGACCTTTTTTCTCTTCTCATCTTCCTGCAGTTCGCCGTCAAGGTTCTTATCCAGATAGCCGTATCCGTATCTGTAGGGCCTGGGTCTGTTGTCGTCAGTCCCGTAAGCGGTGGAGATTTTATCTATTTTCATAAACCTCTTTACCAGCTTGTCCCCGGCGTATACCTCCAAAATACCGTCTGTTCCGGTCCAGTTTTGAACCGCTCGGCCAAGTTTGTTCTGAACCTCCTGGGTGCACCCTGCCAGAAAAAAGGCGGCGATTATACCTAAAGTTATATATCTCATAATCTTTCCTTGCGTTTTTTGGTATTATAACACAACATCACATTGCAAGGAGATATAATGAGAGTTTTACTGCTGCTACTGCCGCTGCTGGTATTTGCGGGCAACTTCGCCCCAAACAGCGCGTGTAAGGAGTGCCATCCAAAAATTTTCGAGGAGTATCAGACAAGCCAGCACGCCAACGCAACCATCTTTAAAGACCCCATACACAAAGCGGTATGGGAGAAAAACCCAAACAGCAAAAAGGGAGCTTACAGATGTGCTTTGTGCCATACGCCGGCCGCTGACAACCTCGAGGAGCTCATAGCTCCAAACGGCATAGGGCCCGACCCCAAAAACCCTACCCAAAACGACGCTGTGGCCTGCGCCTACTGCCACCGGATAAAGGATATAAAACCGGGTTACAAGATGAACCACAACATTATCTCAAAAACTCCAAAGAGGTATTTTGGAACCAGAAAAGAGCATATAAAATCCCCATTTCACGAGATAGACACCAGTAACAAGAACTTTTTGCAGGGCAACGTCTGTATGGGCTGCCACTCACACAAAAAGAACAAATACGGACTCAATATCTGCTCCACTAACGAAAATGGGGAGATAGAAAACGCAAACTGCGTAAAGTGCCATATGCCAAAGGCAAAAGGGAGCGTCTCAGTATTTAGAGATACCAAAACCCACGCATTTCACGGATTTGCCGGAGCCCACAGGCACCAAAACCTGCTTAAAAAATATGTGGATATAGAGTTTTTGCCCC
>JAMOUF010000125.1 GCA_027068245.1 Campylobacterales bacterium
TTCCAATCACTACCAAAGTAGCGATATAGGTGTAAAAAACCGCTGGCTTTACTCCCTCTTTTTTTCCATCTTGCCTTATACGGTATGCAAACCATCCAATGAGCGATAGGGCGATAAGTACATATATGGTATATACTACTTTTAACGTATGTAATACCTCGATACTGTCAGCCATTGAACCTCCTTTAAAATTTTTGTCTATTGTATTGGTTGCAGGTTCAAAAAAAATTGATATATATCAAGAAAAGAGTAAAAAATGATTGATTTGTTGTAGATTAAATAATCAACACTATAATAATTTTGTTTATTTTCTATGCAACATTATCGTTTAAAGAGTATCAAAAAAGCCAAAAAGGCTACAAAAGAGGCATATAAAAAAATATACTCCCCATAAAACAGGCCGGCTAAAAAGCTGCCGGCCATCCCCCCAAGCCCAAAGCTTATACCTCCGAAAAACTGCTGGGCCAGGGTTTTGTTCTCATAGAGCTTGAAAAGAAGAGTTATGGCGGCCGAGTAGTAAAGAGCGAAACTGAAAGCGTGAAGGGACTGTGATATATACAGTAAAAAGATATTATCCGGATAAAGATGAAGCATCAGCCATCTAAGGGAGGTTAAAAAGGTGCAAAGCTTCAGAATAAAAAACAGGTTTTTTCTAAGCAGAGGACCCTGAAAGTAGAGCATCACAATCTCGGCCACCACACCGAAGGTCCAAAGATAGCTGATGGTTTCATAGTCCAGTCCATGCTGGGTTTCGTATATGGTGAAAAAGTTGTAAAATGGACCGAAACTTACCTGCATCAAAAAGAGATTGACCCATAAAAACCAGAACTTCCACAGATTGAATTCCAAAATCTCTCCGTTTTTTTGGGCCTCTATGTCTGATAGCAGATAGCCAAAAAGCGCCGTAAAGATTACAGCCAAAAACAGAAACCAAAGGGCGTATTTTGGGTCGTTCATAAATTTTGCCAGCACCAAGGCTATGAGTATAAATCCAAGAGAGCCAAAGAGCCTGCTCTTTCCATATCTCTCTTTGCCGATATATTTCAACGCTATGGTTTCCACATATGGCAAGGATATGGCAAAAGAGATGCCAAGAAGTATGTTGGGAATGATGAAAAGATAGAAACTCTCAAGTGTAAAAAAGGCCAAAACAGCCGCACTCACCAGCAGCAAAAGGGATAGTTTGAAAATTTTTCTATTCAAAGAGGCCTTTTTCAAAAAGAAAAAGGGGGTTATGAACCTCATCAATGGAGAGAGGGCGAATACGGCCCCAATCTCTACCGGGGAGTATCCCACAAGCTCCAAAACCTTGGGCAGATATATCACATAGACGCCGATGATGGCGAAGAAGAAAAAATAGAATGCGGAGACGAGACTAAATATCTTCAATCGCAATCACTCTGCTAAAAGATATCAAATCGGCCAGCGTGGCCCTGTCCTTTCTAAAAAGTGCTATCAAAACTCCAATCACCGAGATAATCGATATAGGCAAAAAGATATATCTAAGCGTTGCCTGGATGAAATTTATATTGGTAAAATTTGAGGCTTTCACAACTTTTATACCGTATGCCTTCATACCCGGAGTCTGACCTTTTATGGTCCAAAGCAGCGTTACGATGATGTAGTGCGGAATGAGGATATAGAGCCACCCCTGAGCCATGTTTTCTCTAAAGCCCTCTCGTCCCCCCATAACCAGATATATGACGATGTATAGTATCGGCATGGTTATCATAAAGGTATCCGTTAAAAAGGCTTTGAGCCGGCTGGAGATAGAGGCGTAGACAACCTCTTTTTCTTTAGGTTCCTTTTTCTCTATATTACCCTTTTTAACCGCTCTCCATCTGGCCATCAGTTTCCTCTGCTGCCGGGTTTTACCGCAGGCGTTCCCTCTTTGCACAGCGGACACTCATCGGGCTCGTATATGGGAAAGGTGAAGTCCGCAAGGGCGAAAAGGGGTTTGTCTTTGGGCAGTTTGCACTCCTCTTTGGACTTTGACGACCCATCTTCTCTTTTACATACCCCTCTGTTCGCCAAAGCGGCAAATCCCACCACCTCGCCGCCTTTTTTCTCTATCTCCCTGGCCGCCTCCATAGCGCTGCCGCCAGTGGTGATGATATCCTCGCATATCAGCACCCTCTCCGAAGGGGACACCTCGAAGCCCCGTCTAAGGGACATTTTCCCCTCTTTTCTCTCGGTAAAAATAAACCTCACCCCAAGAGCCCTCGCCAGCTCGTATCCGGCCAGCAGGCCGCCTATGGCCGGGGAGCAAACGGTATCGATTTCAATACCGCTGCTTTTTATCATCTTAGCCAGGCTATCCGCCAGCATCTGGGCCCTTTTTGGGTCCTCTAAAACCTTGGCGCTTTGGAGGTAGTTGGGGCTGTGTTTACCGCTTGAGAGCAGAAAATGCCCTTCAAGGAGCGCTCCGCTCTCTTTGTAAATCTTTTCCACATCCATATCAGACCTTCAGTATCTCTTGCTCTTTCGCTTTTACGGCCTCGTCCACCTTTTTTATAAATTCGTCGGTAATCTTTTGCACCTCTTCTAGGGCTCTTTTCTCTTCATCTTCCGTTATGGCCTTCTCTTTAAACAATTTTTTTATCTTGTCGTTGGCATCTCTTCTTACGTTTCTGATGGCGATTTTCGCCTTTTCACCGAACTGTTTCGTCTTTTTTGCCTCTGCCTCTCTTTGCTCCACCGTCATCGGCGGG
>JAMOUF010000126.1 GCA_027068245.1 Campylobacterales bacterium
AATATCGTAGTCATACCTTCTTGGCTCCTCTTTTCTCTTTTCGCTTTGAACCCGCTGCTCCACCTCATCGGCTGAAGGGTAGTATATCTTATCGGGTAAAAACGCTTTGAGGATGGTAACGATATCGCTTCTGTTTATAGGTTTTGTTATATATTCGTCGAAGCCCTTTTTCATAAACCGCTCTCTGTCTCCTTTTAGGGCATGTGCGGTCAGGGCGATGATGGGCGTTGGGATGAGGTGCATCTCCTTTTCGTACAGATGAATCTCCTGCATAGCCTCTATACCATCTTTTATAGGCATCTGGATATCCATAAAGATGATGTCGTATCTGTTCTGTTTGAACTTCTCGATAGCCTCGAGCCCATTGTCCGCCAGGTCCACCTCAAGCCCCAGGTCCTCCAGGGTCTTTTTGATGAGTTTTTGGTTGATTATGTTGTCCTCTACCACCAAAGCCCTGGCTTTGAACCGGATATTGTCACTGCTGGCCAGGATATGGGTCTTTTGCTCTATGGTTTTGCTGTTTTGGATATAAAACTCCAGCAGGTTTTTCAGTTTGCTGTAGTTGGCAGGCTCGTAAACGTACTTCATAATCTTGCCCATCAGCTCTTCGATGCGTTTTTTGTAGGTGACTTTGGATATGAGAGCCACCGGAATCTTATTCATATAGAAGCTTTTTATCTGAGGCTCTTTCACATAGTCAAAATCAAGAAGCACGAAACTGCTCTCTTTGGCGTTTTGCAGCATCCGGTTGATATCGTTGTAAAAATCTGTCCGGACGCCAAAGTAGTCAAAATACTCTTTGATAAAGCCGTTTTGCCTCTTTCTTTTCTCCTTACTCTCAAAAAACGAGACTTTGATACCCTGAAACCTGTCTTTATAGGACTCGTTCAAGATAGGTATCTCCTCCAGTTCGAGGGTAAAGTAGAAGCGGCTACCTTTACCCTCTTGGGAATCAATCTTGAGCTCTCCGCCCATAAGTTTGATAAACTCCCTGGAGATGGTAAGTCCAAGTCCAGTTCCCCCGTATCTTCTGGTTACCGAGGCGTCGGCCTGGCTGAAGGCCTCGAAAATTTTCTCTTTTTTGTCTTTGGGTATCCCTATGCCCGTATCCTCCACGCTGAAATCTATGACGACTTTGGAGTTTATCTTCTCCCGTTTTCTTATCTCCACAACTATCTCGCCCCCTTTTGGGGTAAATTTGACGGCGTTGGAGATTAGGTTTATCAACACCTCTTTTATCTTTGTCGGGTCGCCTTTTAGGGGTTTTTCCAGGTTGGGGTCGATGAAGAGGGCGAAATCTATTCCTTTTTCCGCAGCTTTTGGAGCGTAAACTTCCACGGCGTTCTCGAACTCGGCGATAGGCTCGAAGACAACGGATTCAAGCTCCACTTTGTTGTTCTCTATCTTGGCTATATCCAGGATGTTATTGATGATCTCCAGCAGGTTTTCCGAGGATTTTTCTATGATGTTTACGAACTCTTTTTGCTCCTCTGTAAGGTTGGTGTGTTTAAGCAGGTCGGTAAAACCCATGATGCCGTTTAGGGGCGTCCTTATCTCATGGCTCATATTTGCCAAAAATATGCTTTTGGTCTTATTTGCCTCCTGGGCCGCCTCTTTCGCGTCCTCGGTCCTTTTGAGGGCTTTTTCCAGCACCTCGTAGGCTCTGTTTATACCCTCTATGGTGTCTAAATTTATTTTGTTTACAAGGTTTTTATCCTCTTTTGAAATATCCTCGGAGAGGGCCACCTTTTTAAAGAGGTTTTCAAGTTTTTTGATATTCCAGGTGATATCTTTGATAAAAAGATAGCTTACTACCATCAAAACGATCGAGAGAAGCAGCAAAAGCAAGGAGATGGCTAAGGCCGTGGTTGTAAACCTTATCTGGTTTTTCACGTCAGATCGCACGATTTTTACAAGATCTTTCAGGCTACGGTAAAAAGAGTCTATCTTTTTGTCGTTGACCTCTATCCACTCTTTGTAGTCCACCCCTTTGGCCTCCACTATCTGGACTCTAAGAGTTCTTAGTCTGTTATAGATTTCCATAATCTCTTTGTTGAATCTGTATTTTTGAACCAGGCCTTCAATATAGGGGTTTAAAACCGGCTCGTTCATAAAGTTGTCGGATTTTGACATATATGAGATCCAGAGTTTTTTCGCCTCTATGCCAAGAGGTTTTTTGTTTACGAGGAAATTAACCACATATCCCGATTCGACGGAGCTGGCGTCAATGCTGTTGGATAGGGAGTAGATCAGCGCGTATTTCTCGACGATCTCTCTTTTTTTTATCGGCGAAGCCATTTTTTGCTCTATTTTTAAAATGGAGCCGGTTGCGGCGTTCGTATATAGGCCGTAGATAATGTTTTTTAGCGTGTCGCTCCCCTCTTTGCTCTTTTGTCTGGCGATTTTTATTATCGACAGGGCGGCCACCTCTTTTGGATAAGCGCTTTGGAAATATTTTTTAACCAGGTTCAGTCTCTGATCCGTTTGAATATACTGTTTTTGCAGCTCTTCATAAGAGATCTTTTTATTTAGAAAAAGGATCGTCAACACCCTCTCTTTGCCAAGCTCTATAAGGGCTTGGTTTAAAACCTCGCTTTTATCAAGGCTCTTTTGAAATGAGCTGTAGTTTTTAAACTCCAGGACAAAAAAGTATGTGGATAGGGCCGATATCACAAAGAGTAGAAAAATCGGCAGCAGGCTTATTATT
>JAMOUF010000127.1 GCA_027068245.1 Campylobacterales bacterium
ATCGCTGATATCCGTGTCGTCAACATAGACTTTTATGAACTTGGCGTCATAAGGGTGAAAAGATACGAAGGCCGGGTCCGCAAGCCCCATACTGTTTTCATTGTATCTCATAAAAGGGATTTTCTCTATAATCTCTTTCAAAGACTTTATCTTCATCCTGTCCAAATCTTCACGGGTGTAGATTATTACATGTCCGGCACTCTCTTTGACCGTCTTTTTCGAAAGGTCATCCTCTTTGGATAGAGTTATAAGCAGTCTGTCTATATCGAGCTCGCCCGCGGCGAGAAAGGAGAGAAAAAAAAAGAGTGTCAGAAGATATTTAAACATTTTTCTTACTTTCAATAATATCTTGAGCCAACCTCCTTATATCTTTTTTTCCAAGCTTTTTGGGCTTTTTCTCCTCCGGCTCTTTATTTCCTTTCTCCTCATATCTGAAAAAGGAGAAAATCGAATAAAAGATATAAAAGATTGACAATATTATTATCGTCCATTTAGCCGGTAAAATTATATCCAGCAGATCCAGCCTGTTTCTAAGCTTTAGATACTCCACGATGTCGGAGTAGATATATTCGCTTAAAAGTATGAGTATCAGCAGCGTAAAGACTATTGCCACCCGCTTTCTGAATTTATATATGTAGTACCAAAAGAGAGCCGATTTTACCTGTTTAAACATATAAGGCCTTTAAAAAAGCGATATGCCAAGGGCCGCCAGAAGGGCCAAAAGCCCTTTGCTCTTAAGCTCGTCTTTTAGTTTGAGCCTCTCATCCTCATATATGATATCGAGCTCCTCTTTCGTGAAGTCCTCTGGTTTTAGCTTGTTCTCAGCAAGCCTGGCCTTGACCCTCAGCTCCACCCTTTTGTCGAAAGCTTCGGAAATTCTCTTTTTAAGATTCAAATCAATCATATCATCTTCTCTTTTTTATTTAATCGCTCCTGCAGATACCCGCTGATATCCATCAGGGCAAATGTTACCAGAAAAATCATAAGCCCCGGGAAAAAGCTGACCCACCAGGCTATGTCTATCACCTCTTTGCCCTCGCTAAGTATCGAACCCCAGCTCATATCCGGAGGCAATACCCCAAGGCCCAAAAAGCTTAGTCCCGATTCTGCCAAGATGGCACCGCCTACGCCAAATGTGAAGCTTATCAGGATTATCGGGGCCAAAAGCGGGGTGAAATATTTTAATATTATTTTATATGAAGGGTATTTGGCTATCTGCAAAATTTTGATGAACGGCTTTTTGGCTATGGAGAAACTCTCGCTTCTAACAAGCCTGGCCGTCCCCATCCATCCGGTAAGGGATATGACTATTATCAAAACCAGAGCGCTTGCCTGGATGTAGCTTACCAGCGCCAAAAGCAGAAAAAAGGTGGGAAAGGTCAAAAACAGATCCACAACCACTACGAAAACCTTATCCACTATCCCTTTGAAAAAACCGGCACTTATACCGGCTATCAGCCCTATAAAGGTCGCTATAACCGCACTTCCCACGCCAATTATCAAAGAGTTCTGTCCCCCCTTTATTACCCTTGCCAAAATATCCCTTCCAAGCCTGTCGGTTCCAAAGGGGTGTTCCAAGGATGGAGGCAGTAGTATGGCATCCCGGCTAAGCTCCAGGGGATTTTGATGCCACAGATACCCTCCAAAAAAGGTAAACAAAACAATGAATAGAAGCAAAAAAATGCTAAAGCGTCTCATCTGTAAAAACTCAGCGTGCTCTTGCCGAATTTGCGTCTTTTGTAAAGCTCATACGGCCCTATTTTGTCCGGAAAGTCATACCGGCTCATATGCTCCACGATTATCCCTTCCACCGTCTCTTTTGGAATTTTTTTTATCTCATCAATAACCTTCGAGTAGATATCCTCATAGCCCTCTCTTATGGAAAATGGAGGGTCGAAATAGAAATATGCCTTCTCTTTCTCATTTTTCAGCCGCCCTATTATCTCCTCCAGCCGCTCGAAGGCGTCGCCGTAATAGAGCTCGCAGCTCTTTTCGTCTATACTCTTGCAGTTTTGCCTCAAAACGTCGTATGAGCCTCTGTCCTTTTCGATAAAATAGGCCCTCTTTGCCCCCCGGCTCAAAGCCTCCAGCCCCACGCTTCCGCTGCCACCGAAAACCTCGACGAAATTTTTATCCACTATGTCGAACTGGAGTATATTAAAAAGCGCCTCTTTGAGTATGCTTTTGGAACTTCTGGTAACATCTTTTTTTGGCAGGGATAGCTTTTTCCCTCTATATTTTCCGCCTATTATTCTGCTGCTTAACTCTCTTTTCAATTGGGCTCCTTTGTTAAATTTTAACAAATTTTAGATACAATTTTACAAAAAATAAAAGGAATCGGATGAAAAAGGTTAAAAAAGTCGTTTTAGCCTACAGCGGCGGCCTTGACACCTCGGTGATACTCAAATGGCTCCAGGAAACCTACGACTGCGAGGTAGTGACCTTCACCGCGGACATAGGCCAGGGAGAAGAGGTTGAGCCGGCCAGGCAGAAGGCCCTGCAGCTTGGCATAAAACCTGAAAATATCTTTATCGAGGATTTGAAAGAGGAGTTTGTAAAAGATTACGTTTTCCCGATGTTTAGGGCTAACGCCCTTTATGAAGGGGAGTATCTTCTTGGAACCTCCATAGCAAGGCCGCTTATCGCCAAAAGACAGATAGAGATAGCAAAAGAGGTGGGTGCGGATGCCGTGGCCCACGGAGCTACA
>JAMOUF010000128.1 GCA_027068245.1 Campylobacterales bacterium
TCCAAAGCACTCTGAATGTAAGGCTTAAGCAGGTCGTTACCGGGCTTGGTAAAGAGCAGGCCCGCCACCGCACCAATAATGACTACTATTATTACAACAAGACCGATTAGCAGTTTTTTCATCCGCCGTCCTTTTTTTCTTTAATTATAACCAAATTTATTTTATATTAATTTTATTTAGCCAATGATATAATTTAAGTGGAGTTGACTAAAAAACTCTTATGGGTTTAGTATAATTTAAGCTTAGTTTAAGCTTAGATGGTATAAAATTTTGGCACTAAAAAAGTAAGAGTGATAAAACTAAAAGGAGGTTGAGATGAAATTTAAGCCACTTGGTAACAGAGTACTGGTAGAAAGAATTGACGAGCCTGAAAAGACTCCATCCGGAATAATCATTCCCGATAACGCAAAGGAAAAGCCGTTGGAGGGAAATGTGTTGGCGATTGGCCCTGAGGTTGAGGAAGAGGGCCACATCAAAGTGGGCGACAGAGTTGTGTTTGCCAAATATTCTGGCACGGACATCACCATCGAAGGCGTTGATTATCTGATTTTACAAACAGATGACATTTTAGGACTATTAGAAAAGTAAGGAGGTAGGATATGGCAGCAAAAGAGATATATTTTAGCGATATAGCAAGAGGTAAACTTTTTGAGGGTGTAAAGAAACTGGCCGATGCGGTCAAGGTAACAATGGGGCCAAGAGGTAGAAACGTTTTGATTCAAAAATCCTTTGGAAGCCCTACTATAACAAAAGACGGCGTAAGCGTAGCAAAAGAGATAGAGCTTCCTGATACCGTTGAGAATATGGGAGCGCAGCTTGTAAAAGAGGTTGCCAGCAAAACTGCCGATGAGGCGGGTGACGGAACAACGACTGCCACCGTTTTGGCATACAACATCTTTAAAGAAGGTCTTAGAAACATAACAGCGGGCGCCAACCCTATCGAGGTTAAAAGAGGTATGGATAAAGCGGCCGAAGCGATTATAGAGGAGCTTAAAAAGATTTCCAAGCCCGTTAAAGACAAAAAAGAGATAGCGCAGGTTGCGACAATCTCGGCCAACAACGATCCAAAAATCGGTGAGCTTATAGCAGAAGCGATGGAAAAAGTTGGAAGAGACGGGGTTATAACCGTTGAAGAGGGAAAATCTTTGCAAGATGAGCTTGAGGTAGTTGAGGGTATGCAGTTTGACAGAGGGTATCTAAGCCCATATTTCGTAACCGACCCTGAAAAGATGGAAGCGATTTTGGAAAACGCATATATCCTTTTATACGACAAAAAGATAAGTGCGATGAAAGACCTGCTTCCAATACTTGAAAAGATAGTTCAAACAGGAAACAGGCCGCTTCTAATAATCGCCGAAGACGTGGAAGGCGAAGCGTTGGCTACTTTGGTTGTAAACAAACTAAGAGGAACCATCAACGTATGTGCGGTAAAAGCGCCAGGCTTTGGTGATAGAAGAAAAGCTATGCTTGAAGATATAGCAATTCTAACAGGCGGTCAGGTTATTACTGAAGAGCTTGGCAGAACTCTTGAAAACGCCACACTCGAAGACCTCGGACAGGCTGACAGGGTTGTAGTCGACAAAGACAACACCACAATCGTTGGCGGAAAAGGTGACAAAGCGGCCGTTGAGATGAGAATCAAAGAGATAAAGGCTATGATAGAAAAAACCACCAGCGAGTATGACAAAGAGAAACTTCAAGAAAGACTCGCAAAACTTGCCGGTGGCGTTGCCGTTATCAAAGTCGGTGCGGCCACAGAGACAGAGATGAAAGAGAAAAAAGACAGAGTTGACGATGCTCTAAGCGCAACGAAAGCGGCCGTTGAAGAGGGTATCGTAATAGGTGGTGGAACCGCGCTTATAAGAGCTGGAAAGAGGGTCAAACTCGAACTTGAAGGCGACGAGAAGATAGGTTCTGAAATCATCCTAAGAGCTATAAAAGCGCCTCTAAAGCAGATTGTTGAAAACGCAGGTTTCGACCCTGGCGTGGTAACCAACAAAGTAGAGACCGCAGAGAATGAAAACATCGGTTTCAACGCCGCAACGGGAGAGTTTGTGGATATGTTCGAAGCCGGTATCGTAGACCCGACAAAGGTTGAAAGAATTGCGGTTCAAAACTCAGTATCCGTTGCAAGCCTGCTTCTAACAACAGAGGCTACCGTAAGTGAAATAAAAGAGGAAAAACCGGCTCCCGCTATGCCTGATATGGGCGGCATGGGAGGAATGGGCGGTATGGGAGGAATGGGATTTTAATCCCCTCCCACCCTATCTTTAAAATCTTTATATTTTTTATAATCCTCATTTTGTAAAATCTTGTCTATAAACTCATCTATCTCTCTTTTTTTAACTATATTGGCTGTTAGAAGCCTTCCTGTATACTCATCATCTTTCAGTTCCCAAAACATATAAAAGGATGGATATCTCTCCTTTAACATTTTGTAAGCCACGCCGTATTTGCTGAGCTTATGGGGATTTTGCTCCAAAAAGATATGGTCTTTATCCACCACTATGCGTCTTAGAAGCACTCCGTCTTTTGTCTCGAAAAGCTCGAATTTTACATTTTTTCTCTTTATTACGCCACCCTCTTCCAGCCTCTTTCGCAAAGCCAGCATCTGTTTGGGATAGTCCGTGGCTATGGCGTCAACACCTCTTTCATACATCTCAAGCGCCAAATCATCGTCGTTTATAGTCCAGGCCACCACCTT
>JAMOUF010000129.1 GCA_027068245.1 Campylobacterales bacterium
CACAAGGCTCAGCACAAAAAAATATATAGAGCGGTTGAACCAGGTGGATTTTGGGAACCTGGATATATATATTTTTCCTCCAAGCACCGCATATGATCTTTTTGATACATCAGCGGTTATAGGGGCCCAAAACGCCTATCCGGATATAAGCGGCTCATATACCGGAGAGATTGGTTTGGAGCAGCTTACTGAGTTCAAGATCAAAAGCATAATAATAGGACACAGTGAAAGAAGGCATATACTGGGTGAGACCCAGGAGTTTATAGCTGAAAAGTTCAAATTTTACAAAGAGCAGAACTTCACTATATTTTACTGCGTGGGAGAGACTTTGGAGGTTAAAAACAGCGGTTCCAAAGAGCTGGTGGAGGCATATATAAACGCTCAGCTCGAAGGAATCGATCTGAATTACGAAAGAGTTGTAGTTGCGTATGAGCCGGTATGGGCCATAGGCACGGGCAGAACTGCCTCAAAAGAGGAGATAGAGGAAGTGCTTGCGTTTTTAAGTAAAAAAACTCCAGCTCCCCTTCTGTATGGCGGCAGTGTAAAACCGGACAATATCAAAGAGATACTCTCCATAAATAACTGCAGCGGCGCACTTATTGGCAGTGCCAGCTGGAAAGTGGAGAGGTTTATAGAGATGATCGAATTAGCAAAGGAGATATGATGGGATTGATGGAAGGTAAAAAGGGTCTTATAGTTGGTGTGGCGAACAACAAGTCCATAGCTTACGGTATAGCCAAAGCCTGCAAGGAACAGGGAGCCGAGCTTGCGTTTACATATTTGAACGATGCTATCAAAAAGCGTGTGGAGCCCATTGCAAAAGAGATGGGAAGCGAGAAGGTATATGAGCTTGATGTCAGTAAAGAGGAACACTTCACAGCACTTCAGGAGGCCATAAAAAAAGATTTTGGCAAAATCGACTTTTTCGTTCACTCCGTAGCCTTTGCCCCAAGAGAGGCACTGGATGGAGAGTTTGTGGATACTTCCAAAGAGGCTTTTGAGACGGCGATGAATATATCGGTCTACTCATTTATAGAACTGACGAGAACTTTGCTGCCCGTTATGAACGAAAAGGGGAGTATCTTAACGCTTAGCTACCTTGGGTCAGTCAGATATATCCCCCACTACAATGTGATGGGTGTGGCAAAAGCGGCGCTGGAGGCCAGCGTAAGATATCTTGCCGTCGACCTTGGAAAGAGAGATATCAGGGTAAACGCCATAAGCGCAGGACCTATCAAAACATTGGCCGCAAGCGGGATAGGGGACTTTAGGACAATTCTAAAATGGAACGAGGCCAACGCCCCTCTTAGAAGAAACGTAACGATCGATGAGGTTGGAAACAGTGCGGTCTATCTATTAAGTGACCTTTCAAGCGGCGTTACGGGAGAGATACACTATGTAGACGCCGGATACCATATTATGGGGCTTGCCGCAGTGGAGGAGGTAGATGGAAAAACCTCTTTGGTTTGGGACAGGATTAAGTGAAAAGTTAACCAGATTACTAAAATTTAAGGAAAGTTTGCTATAATTTCTAACGTGAACCATGTAAACACACATCTTAAAGGAGTAAGAATGAAACTGGCAAAATTGAGTTTGGCTGCGATAGTAGCACTTAGCGTTAGCGCATTCGCTGATGTTGAAAACGTAAAATTTAGCGGAAACGCTAAACTATATTATGGAACAAGTGATGCGGGAAACGCGGATCTTTTTGATAAAGACGGAGCATACGGACAAGCTGCTGCAACTGTAGCTGTATCTGCCGATTTGGCTGATGGAGTTGCAGGAAAGCTTAGCGCCACTGGCCTTTCAACACTTGGATTGGAAAACAATCTTGTTTCTGCCACATGGGCTGGATTTGATGGTGGCACAAGCTCTCAGTGGTGGGTAAGCGAAGCATGGCTTGCCAAAACTTTTGGTAACACTACTTTAAAAATTGGTAGACAAGAGCTTGATACTCCACTTGCATTCAGCGAGAAGTGGAATATTGCAGAGAACACCTTTGACGCGGCTGTATTGCTAAACAGCGACCTTCCTGAGACTACTTTGGTAGCTGCCTGGGTTGGTAGAGGAAACGGCGCAGACGACGGCGGTGTTGTAAAAGGTGTAGTAGGCGGAACTGATCCTTTTGAGACATATTGGAAAAAAGGCGCTTACGCATTCGCAGCCATTACAAAACTTATCCCTATGACTACGGCGCAGGTTTGGTTTTACAATGTTAACCAGGTTGCCGATGCATGGTGGTTGCAAGCTGACGTGGATCTAAACGAGTTTGCCGAAGGATTGAAGGCGGGAGCCCAGTATGCGTTTATCGACGTTGACGGAGCAAGCGATGACGCAAGCGGTTTTGCGTTGAAACTTGGATATGCGATGGATAACCTGAAACTTTGCGCGGCATACTCTTCTACGGATGATCAGAGTAAAAATGAAACTCCTGTAAGAATAGCCAACACAGCTACTTACCTAAGTGACAATTCTCAGTCAAAACTCTATACTGAAGCCTGGTGGAACTATGGTTATGTAAGTGCCAACGACGTTGACGCTTATATGCTAAAAGGTTCTTACAACGTTGAAGATATAGCCAACTTTACAGCTCAGTATACTGCCGCTGACGCTGGTAAAAAATCTATGGTTAAAGATTTGACAGAGTTTGCTCTAACAGCAAGCAAATCTTTTGGA
>JAMOUF010000130.1 GCA_027068245.1 Campylobacterales bacterium
GAGATTGTGGAGTATATCGCCATCAGATATGACGTAACGAACGAAATCTTACTGCAACAAGAGCTTGAGAAAAAACAGAAACTGATATTTTGGCAGTCAAGGTTTGCAAGTATGGGAGAGATGATGGCGAATATCGCCCATCAGTGGAGACAACCGCTGGCGGAGCTGAACTTTATATTGTTTAATATGAAAAAGTTTAGAGGTGATGAGGAGCGGTTTTTGGAGTATTACTCCCAAGCAAAAGAGAGCATACAAAATATGTCGAAAACCATAGAGGACTTCACGAACTTTTTCAACCCAAACAGACCAAAGCAGACCTTTTATATCGCCCAGGCCGTAAATGAGGCCGTAGGCCTACTTGAAAAGATTTTGAAAAAAGAGGGGATAGCGTTTAAATTAAATCTGGATACCTCCCTAAAAACTTCAGGAATTCCAAACGAACTGACCCAGGTGCTGATAAACCTTATCCAAAACTCCAAAGACGCCTTTTTAGGGCAAAAAAAGCAAAAATATATCGAGATAAACCTCTTTAAAAAAGATGGGTTTGCTTATATCCGGGTTTTAGATAACGCCGGTGGCATAGATGAGGAGATAATCGATAAGATATTTGAGCCCTATTTTACCACCAAGCACTCCAGCCGTGGTATGGGGCTTGGGCTTTTTATGAGTAAGATGGTGATAGAGCAGGGCTTTGGCGGGTTTATATCGGTAAAAAACGCCGGTGAGGGAGCTTTGTTCGATATAAAGCTGGTTTTGGAGTAGTTGATGAAAACTCTTAGAATTTTGCTTATAGAAGATGAAAAAAACCTTGCAAAACTATTAAGAGAGGCGATGGAGGACGAATCCCACCGCTTTATCATCTCATATGACGGAAAAGAGGGGTTTGAGGACTTTTTAAAATACTCTCCGGATATCGTCATATCCGACATTTTGCTACCAAAGATGAACGGGCTTGAGCTGGTAAAAAAGATAAAATCTCTAAATAAAGATATCCCCGTTATCCTCATAAGCGCCTACAGCGAAAAGGAAAAACTTCTAAAAGCGATAGAGCTTGGGGTAAAAAGATATTTTATAAAGCCTTTTGACCCGCAAGAGCTTCTGGATTTCATCAAAACTTTGCGGCTCGTACCAAAAGAGCCCTGCATAAAACTTGGTGAGGGCTTTGAGTTTTACACAAAAAGCGGCTCGCTTTATAAAAACTCAAAGTTTGTCAAACTTACCGACAAAGAGCGTAAATTTCTTCTGCTTATCACCTCAAAAGAGGATTTTTTACTGACAAAAGAGGAGCTTGCGTCACTTTGGGAAGAGGGGGTAAAAGATGAAACCCTGCGGGCTTTCATAAAAAGGTTTAGACAAAAAAGCTCGAAAAATATTTTGGAAAACGTAAAGGGCAGAGGTTACAGACTAATTTCTGCAAAGAAGGGTTAGTTTTTCTCTTTTTATCTCCGTGATATCGGCTTTTTCGCTCCTGTTTGGAACTTCACCTATCGTTTCGCAGCCACTTAAAAAGTTTTGAATATAGTAGTTTCCACCATATCCCAACCCTTCCAGATACTCCACCATAGACTGGATATCCTCTTTGTTTAGTAAAGAGCTGTGGTATGTGGTTCTAACCTCAAAATCGACTCCGCTCTTTATCAAAAAGCGCAGCGTCTTTGAAAATGGCAAAAAGAGCTCTTTTTTGGCAACTGCCTCAAACTTTTCTCTGGGCGCTTTGAAATCCAAAGCGATATAGGCCACCAAAGAGCTTCTTACAGCCTCCTCCACCACCTTAAAACGGGTTCCGTTGGTATCGAGTTTTACCAAAAACCCAAGCTCTTTAACGGCTTTTAAAATATGGAAAATCTCTTTGTGAAGGGTAGGCTCGCCACCGCTTATGACCACTCCCTCCAACAGCCCTTTTCTCGATTTCAAAAACCGCAACACCTCATCAAAATCAAGCCCGTTTCTACCAAAGACCAGCTCTTTGTTGTAGCAGTAAGCACACCTTAGATTACATCCGGCTATCCAAATAATACAAGAAGGCGTATTGGGATAGTCCAAAAGGGTAAAGGGGGTCAGGTCGGCGACCCTTATGCCCCCCATCTTCTCTCCTTGAAATGGACCCGGCTTCTAAACTCACCCTTTTTTCCTATGTTAAAACTCTCAACAGGCCTGTGATAGCCCATAACCCTGGTATATACCATACATCTGCTCCGTTTTGACTCAAACTTTTTCAAAAGCTCATCTTTTCTCATAACTCCTCCTTTTGTTGGGTTAATTTGGCTAAAAGCTCCTCGTCACATTTTGGGCAATACTCATACTCCCCGCTTAGATACCCATGTTTTGGACAGATGGAGAAGAGGGGAGTGACGGTGATGTAAGGCAGCCTGAAATTGGTTACTACCTTTTTTACCATCTTTTTTACAGCCTCCGCGGAACTTAGCTTTTCGCTCATATACAGATGCAGCACCGTGCCACCTGTATACTTGCACTGCAAATCGTCCTGCAGCATCAGCGCCTCAAACGGGTCATCGGTAAAATCCACCGGCAGCTGGGAAGAGTTAGTGTAGTAGATATTCTCTTTAAAGCCTGCTTGAATGATATTAGGATACCTTTTGATATCCTCTTTCGCAAACCTGTATGTGGTGCCTTCTGCCGGCGTTGCCTCCAGGTTGTAAAGATTTCCCG